>PXDN01000412.1 GCA_003566375.1 Opitutia bacterium | reverse complement strand
TGGCCGGTGGCGGTGGCGCTGGCGGCGTTGACCAACAACGGCGGAGCCACCTCGCGGTAGCCGGCCACATGGGCCTCCTCCAGGAAAAACTGAATCAAGGAGCGCACCAACCGCGCCCCGTCGCCGACATAAAACGGAAAGCCGCCCCCGGTCACTTTGACTCCGCGCGCGAAATCAAACAAATGGCCAAAACCGGGAATGTCATAATGCGGAACCGCCGCGGAAGAGACCGCGTCCGGATCGCCCCAGGCGGCGTGCACCACGTTGCCTTCCGGGTCGGGAGCCACCGGCACGCTCGGGTGGGGCGTGTTGGGAATCGACAGCATGGCGGTCTGCCAAGCCTCCTCGGTTTCACGCAACTCCGCCTCCAGCGTTTTCAGCTCGGCGGCCACCGCTTTCATTTCCTTCACTTTTTCGAGAAACTCCGGTGACCCCTTGGGCAACGCCGCCATCTCCTTGTTGGCCGCTTTTTGGCGGGAGCGGGTTTGCTCCACTCCGGCCAGCCGGGAACGCCAGCGGGCGTCGAGTTCGAGCACCGCGTCCACGTCGCAGTCGCTGCCCTTGTCCGCAATGGCTTTGCGCACCAAATCCGGTTGGTCCCGCAAGAGTTTTGTGTCGATCATAGCGGACCTGAGAAACGGGAAAAGCCCCTTGGAAGCAAGCGGAAAACCGATAGATAGCGGGAACCCGCCGCCGTCACCGGCGCTGACGTTTTCCGGTATGATCAGCTTTTAGCTGATGAATTTCCCGTGACCCCAACTTACGTTTGACGGGCGGCCCCTTGCCATCGCATCCCGACGACTCCCAACCTCAACGCCCCCCGGTTTTTAATCGGAAACCGCCGCCAAGGCTTCGGTGACTTTGCGGCGAAATTCATCACGGGGATTATCCCCGCCCGGGCTTTGGGTGAAGACCAGACCGATGATGCCCCGCCGCGGATCGCCCCAGGCAAATGTGCCATCGGAACCGCCGTGGCTGAATTCCCCGTCCTCCCCTATCCGCCATCCATAGCCGTAGCTGTTGTCGGGCGATTGCACGGTCAGGCCGAGGCGAACCGACTCCGGCGACAGAAGCCGGACATTGCCGTAGGCACCACCGTTGAGCCAGCATTGCAGAAAAACAGCGAAATCCCGCGCGGTCGAAATCATGCCGCCCGAGGCGCGAATAATCGGGTAGCTGGGATCATCGCCGGGCGACCAGCGCGCCCGCCACTCCCCGCCGCGGCGCACATACACCTTGGCCATGCGGGACTGGTCGGCGGTCGATTCATGGTGATTGCTGTCCCCCATGCCGAGCGGACGGTAAATACGCTGGTCGATAAAATGGTCCAGCCGATCACCGGAGACCGCCTCGATCACTCCACCGAGAATGTTGTAGCCGGCGTTGCTGTAGCCGTATTTCGTACCCGCCTCACTCTCCATCTTGAGGGCCTTGGCAAACCGTTCGGCCTCCAAAACCAGATTCGAGTCATCGGCCACGCCCCGCAAAAAAATCGGGCTCCGGGGCAACCCGCCGCTGTTGGCCATCAATTGGGCGACGGTAATCTTGCGAAAGCCCTCCTTGTCGAAAGCCGGAATGTGTTTGGCCACCGGATCCTCCAGAGAGAGCTTGCCCTCCTCCGCCAACAGCAGGGCGGCCATGGCGACGACCGCCTTGGTGTTCGACGCCATGCGGATGAGGGTGTCTTTTTCCATGGGCCGCCCGTTTTCGCGGTCGCGCCAGCCGATGGCCTCGTGCACCACCACCTTTCCGTTGCGGGCCACCAGCAGTACCACCCCGCGCAACTCGTCCCGGGCGACGGCCATGCGGAAAAGACCGACCGCTTCCTCCAGCGCCACCGGGTCAAACCCGGCCTCCTCCGGCGGGGCGTACGACAAAGTCACCGCCCCGGAGTGGGCGGTGGTGGCGGGAAACCAACCGGCCGCCAGGAGCAAAACCCATAACAAAGCCGCCGGGCGAAAATTGCCGACAAACGAATAAACGATCCCCGCAAAAGTACAGCGGGGGACAGAAGGAATCCATTGCACCATGTCATTCAAAAAACGCCTCCATCAGCAACGGGGTCAACCGCAATTGCGTGAGGTTGCCCGATCAAAGCGGACGATGTGGCATGCGATGCGGCCGGTGTGCGGAAAGCCGGTCTTCCTCATGCACCCTTATCAACTGAAAAGGAAACCCGGGGAGGTTTGCCAAACGTTCGGTTTCGGATTACAGGAACACGCATGACGATCTGGAAATCGGCTTATGCGGGATCCTTGGCGGCGGACGCGCTCGCCATGCCTGTTCATTGGTATTATGACCGAAAAGCGCTTTTGCGTGACTACGGGGTGGTGGACCGTTTCCTCGAACCCAAGTCACCCCACCCGGACAGCATTCTTTGGCGCTCCCGCTATGATCTCGCGGGCGGCCCCTTCGACTTCCTGGGGGAACAGGCCCGCTACTGGGGACGGCGCGGAGTCCATTACCACCAGTTTCTCAAGGCCGGGGAAAACACTCTGAATTTTCAACTTGCCCGGGAGCTGCACAATTTTGTGACCGAAGCCGGCGGATACGACGCCGACGCCTGGCTCGAACGGCTCATTTCCCTTATGCTCCGACCGGGATGGAACCGGGACACCTACGCGGAGGAATGGCTCCGCCATTTTTTCAAACAACTCGCCCATGGAAAACCACCCCGCCAATGCGCCGCTGCCGATGAGCACATCGGTGGCCTCGCCACCGTGCCCGCCCTGTTGGCCGCCCTCCCCGACCGTCCCGCCGATGTGCTGCGCGAAACCGTGCGGGAACACGTTGCCCTCACCCATGATCACCCCGGCGTTCTGCGGGCCGCTGACACCCTCACGCGCCTCCTCGGGGCCGTCGCGGGCGGCCTCTCCTTGACGGAAGCCCTTGAAACGGAAGCGGCGGATTGGTTGCCGCCGGAGAAAGCCCGCCGCTGGCTGGCCGAAGCGGATGATTATGTCATAGGGCAACGGTTGAGCCCGGCCTGCTACATCGCGGAGTCGATGCCAGCCGCCTTGTATTTGTCATGGAAATACGCCGGTGATTTTGCGGGAGGAATCACCGCCAACGCCATGGTTGGCGGAGACAGTTGCCACCGGGGGGCGGTGGTGGGAGCGCTGCTGGGAGCCGCCAACGGCGTGCCGCCGCGGTTTGCGGTGGTGGAAACCCCGGCCTGACGGGCGGCGGGATGCCTTCCGAAGGCATTGGGGGGGCTGCCCGATCAAAGCGGCCCCAGTTCCTTGCGCAGCCGGGCGATCAGGATTTCCAAGCTTTTCACCCGCGCGTGCCGCTTGTTTTCGGCTTCGATCAGATGCCAGGGAGCGTGTTGCTGGTCAGTCCGGGCAAACATCTCTTCGGCGGCTTCGTTGTGCCGGTCCCACTTCCGGCGGTTGCGCCAGTCCTCGTCGCTGATTTTCCAGTGTTTGTAAGGGTCGGCGGCGCGGGATCTGAAACGGCGGAGCTGTTCCTTTTTACTGATGTGGAGATAATATTTTAGAATGATGGCCCCGCCGTCGGCCAGCGTCTGCTCCAATTCGTTGATTTCTCGGAAAGCCCGCTTCCACTCTTCCCCGGAAGCAAATTTTTCCACCCGCTCGACCAACACCCGGCCGTACCAAGAGCGGTCGAAGATGGCTCCGTGGCCCTGCCGCGGCAAGCGATTCCAAAATCTCCACAAGTAATGGTGCGCCTTTTCCTCCTCGGTCGGTTTAACGGTGGACCAAACCTTCAGGTAACGGGGGTCGAGTTTTTGGGTCATGCGTTTGATCCCCCCGCCTTTTCCCGCCGCGTCGGGCCCCTCGAAAACGAGAATCAAGGTGCGGGGCAAATCCTTGATTAAATACTGGTAATGAAGCAACTCGAGCTGCAGTTCTTTCAGCCGGGCATTGTATTCCTTGCGGTTTTCGATGGCCAGGGACAAATCGAGCTGCGAAAGACGTTCCATAAGACCCGGCACACTGGAGAACAAAATCCAGGCAGGCAAGCCGGGGAATTGTCCTTTCCACCTTTTACCTTCCATTCCCCTTTGGGGTTGATGAATCTCCAAGGCTGCTTCAGGTTAACCTTCACCCGTATCCACCATGGTTCACAATCACACGCCAGATTCCAATCAAGCCCCCCCCGCCCGGCTCGAAGAAGCGCTGGGGGTATTGCGGGAGCACGGCCACCGGATCACGCGCCCGCGCGTGGCCATTTTGGAGGCGTTGATCGCCCGCCAGGGACCGGTGGCCATCGAGGTGCTCCACCAGTCGATGCCGAACGGGGTTTGCGACCTGGCCACCGTTTACCGCTGCCTGGCGGCTTTTGAAAAAATCGGGATCGTCCGGCGTTCTTATTTCTCGGAAGGGACCGCCATCTACGAGTTCACGCTCGGCGGAGATCATCACCATCACATCATCTGCCGCGAGTGCCAAAAAGTGGAAGCCCTCGATTTTTGCGTGGTGGAAGGTCTGGAACGGCTGGTGCGGGACCGGGGCTACCGGGATGTTTCCCACATGCTGGAATTTTTCGGAGTTTGTTCCACCTGCGCGGAAAAACCGGACCCCGCCAAAAACCCCTGATCCCGCGAAACGGGCCGGCACGTCCCGGGGTTTGCCTGACCGACCGACCGTTCACCGGCGGCGATTCAATCGCCAACCGGGTTGGCCGGACGGATTTTCGCTTTCACGCGGGTCTCCGCACCATCACATGCTCACGCCGAACTGGCCCGCCAAGGCCCTCAAATCCTCCCCGGAAGCGGGAAGCCAGGATATCAAATGGGGTTCGGCCCCGGCCAATCCGGCGGATTCGACCCCGGCCGGTTTGCCATCCAACCCCAGCAGCAAACGCCACTCGGCCATTCGTTCCCGGTTGTATTCGGCCAAGGCGTCGGCGGATGCCCGGGTCTCCAACACGTCCGCAATGCGGGCCGCCAAATCGCACCCCTCCTTCATGCCGACATTCATGCTGTGCACCCCGACCGGTCCGGTCAAATGGGCGGCATCGCCCGCCAGCCAAATCCGGCCCTCGCCAAAGCGGGAAACCAACCGTTTCTCAAAACGAACCAGCAACCGCCAGTAAACACGCTCCACCGACGGGGAGCACCACGGCGCGCGCTCCCGGATAAACTCCTCCAACCGTTTGTCGCCTAAAACCGGGTACGGTGCGTCGTTGACCATTTGCACCAAGTCCGGGTCCTTCTCCCGTTCCTCCCCGATTGGGTCGGCGCGGTCGGGAATTTCAAAGCTCCAGCGCCATGCCCCTTTCCCCAACGGCCACCGCAGGCTGGTCCGCTCCCGGTTGTCAAAAACCACGCGCATGGCGCTATCCTCCACCTCTCCGCTGATGAACTCAAAAACCGCGAAACGCCGCGCCGGGCCGACCTCGGGAAAGTCGATGTCCAACGCCCGGCGAACAAAGGAATCGTGGCCGTCGGCACCGATCAAAAACTCCGCCTCGTATTCATGGTTTTTCTTCACGAATTGCTCGGTGTGCCCAATGGCGTAGCCGAGGGTGCGTTCCTCCAATTCCGACGCCACGGCGCGCACCCGGCGGCCCGCCGTCTCCACCTGGCTAATCCGATGCTTCCACTGAATGTCCACCCCCGCTTCGGCCAGTGCTTCCTGCAAAACCTGTTCCAACGCGGATTGCGGCGCCACGGCCATGGGCGGAATGTCCGGATCCCCGGCGGGTGGTTTCAACTTTACGCCGGCCAGAACCCTATTGCCCCGGTGGATCACCATTTCATCCAACGGATGAAGACTCCCGCGGACTCTGTCCAGCAACCCCATTTCGCGAAACTGCCGGAGAGTTTCTCCGTGCAAAGCCAGCCCGTAACTGTGGGTGCTGGAATGGGGCATGGTGTCGAAAATCTGGACTTTCAGATTTTTGCGCCTCAGGCAAAGGGCCGTCATCATCCCGACCGGTCCGGCGCCAACCACAATCACATCCGTTTGTTTGGGTCCTTTCACAATAACCTCCTTGGTTGACAACACCCTACCCTCCCGCTTCCAAACCGGCTCGGCATGCGTTGGGAAAGGCGCCGCATCAATTGAAAAACGCTCCTTTCCAAGACGGGCGCGGACAATTTCGATAAAAAAACTTGAAACCCCAACAGAGGCGGCTCACCTTGGCATCTTTCCCCAAGGTGAGGTAGCCAAGTGGTAAGGCCGGAGTCTGCAAAACTCCTATACGCGGGTTCGATTCCCGCCCTCACCTCCACTTTTATCGCGATTCGGTCGTGATTTGCCACTTCTGATTGGCAAATATGGCAAAGGAGCGATTCAAGATCTCCAAATTCCAAACCCCCAACGGCCAAGAGGTCTACCGGGTTTCCGGCATGCTCCGCGGCAAACGCATCCGCGAAAACCACGCTTCGCGGGATGAGGCTGCAGAGGCTCGCCAAAAGCTCGAGATCCGCTTCCTCAATGAACGTGAGGAAGGTGGCTTTGAAGGGTTGGAACAACCGGCTCGGGCTTCTCAATACGTTCTTCCGATTCTGAGCGCGGGAAAAATACGCCGTCGAAATCCGGTCTACGAGATTCCGAAATACAAGGGCGAAGCAACGCCTAAACGCTCACCACGCAGCAGGTAAAGGGTTCGCATCCGTGGATTTTCAATTCCGCATTGATTTGGCCAATTTTTTTTTTGCAGCCGAAAGACGGTTCTTGATTAATTCAGTTTCAAGCTCCAGCTCCTCAACCTTTTTCATAGCTTCTTGAATGTCCGAACCATCCAGCCACTTTACGACAGATGCAACCTGATCTTTGTTGGGGCTGACGATCTTGGCAGAGTCACCTTTCAGAATCTGGAATCTATGCTTACAATACATCCCGTTTGACCCAGCTGGACAGGTGCAATAGGCATTCAAATTATTGCCATCATAAGTGAAGAGAACCTCATAGGGCTCTTCACTGGAACCAGAAACCAGAAATTTTACAGAATCCATACTTCAAATTGCTTTTTGAAGGTAACCGTGCTCAATGAGCCTGAACCTATCTTCTTTTTTATTTCGGTTCGTCGCTGGTGTATATAGAGCTTTCTTTAAACCATCCCGGATAAAATCTCCTGATTCAGAAAACTCAAAATAGCAAATCTCAATGGTTGGGAGGATTCCTTCCTCTGCCAAACTGAGAAATCGAAAAGCGGGGAGTCGTTGCTTCTTTGTTATCTGTGTCTTGAAGGTGGTGGTGATTCTCTCGATTTTTCCTTCCTGAAGATCGTTTGTTCGGTCTGCAAGTATGTAGAATCTTGGGAATTTACCCTTCGGAAAATCGAAATCTTTAATATCTTTGTGAAGTTCTCTGATAAGCTTAGGTTGTTCTGGAGGTATCGTCCTATCCAATGTCGAAATATCTCCTTTCCACCAACAGGTATAGATTGCGCCTTGATTCGTCTCGATAGTTTCCACCGAACCGGTTCGATGGTTGTAAAGCGTAGCGACGACCGCTGATTTCCAGTTCGACGAGAATAGACCTGTTTCGGCCTCAGTCTTGCCTTGAGCTGATCGCTCTGGAGTAACAAGCTGAATCGAATACCGAAGCTTCTCAAGAGCTTCACCCCACGTCTCATCGTACGCGCACTCGTCACTGTAAAGGATGTCTCCTTTCTCAAACCGACAGACCGCAAGCGCATCTTTGAATGCGAAAGGGACTGGCCAACGAAATTGTTCAAATACTTTCATGTCTCTTGAGAACAGTTTTTTTGAGGGTCAAAAAAGTTCCCTAACAAAAGTTGGTTTTTTCCGGTTCCGCAAACGGGAAGAACCCGGAGATTCGTTTGGGCATGGGGATTGAATCGCGATTCCATCATCGTTCTTTTTCAATAAGAAGTGATCTTTGCCGCGTCAAGCTTGGTGAAGGGACGTTCTCAAGGAGCAAGCTGGAAGCTTGCGCTACTTTGGGCAAGCGGCCTCGCGCCCGCCTGCCCGGCGTGGCATGGAGGCGGTCCCTCCAGGGGGCAACAAGGAGCAGGGAGCGGGGAGCGGGGAGCGGGGAGCGGAGGACGGAAGACAGAGGGCGGAAGGCATTGAACGTTGCACGTTTGGGCAGCCACTTATCTCACATTTCCGGGTAACCGAGTCGTTGAGGTAGACGAAAAAGCCCCTCCGCCTGACGGTCGGAGGGGCTTGAATATCGATGAGCGAATGGGTTCGCTAAAACCGGAAACGCCTCAGCCCACTTCGTCGGCGGTGTGAACCGGCTCCTCAAGCAACTCTCCGCCAAGCGGGAAGTTGATGCGGAGATTGCGCACCTGCGGCAAACCCGTTCCGGCCGGAATCAGATTTCCCATGATGACGTTCTCCTTGAAGCCTTTCAAGTTGTCCACCTTGCCGAGAGTGGCGGCGTCGGTGAGAACGCGGGTGGTTTCCTGGAAGGATGCGGCGGAGATGAAGCTTTCGGTTTCGATGGAGGCCTTTGTGATGCCGAGGAGAATCGGCTCGCCTTCGGCCGGTTTGCCGCCGGCTTCGACGATTTTTTGATTGGCTTCCATGAAAATCTGGCGGTCGATTTGCTCACCCCAGAACCACTCGGAATCACCCGGATCGGTCACGCGGACTTTGCGCAACATCTGCCGGATAATCAGCTCGATGTGCTTGTCGTTGATGGTGACCCCCTGCAACCGGTAAACCTCCTGCACCTCATTGATGAGGTAATCATGCAAGGCGTTCGGTCCGAGAACCTCGAGGATTTCGTGCGGGTCGGCGGAACCGTCGGTCAAATGCTGCCCCTTGTGAACCACGTCGCCCGCTTGCACGATGATTTGTTTGCCGTGCGGAATGAGGTGCTCCTCTTCCTGGCCGCTGTCCTGATTGGTGACAATCAGACGCCGCTTGCCGCGAACGGTGGACCCTTGGGAAACCACACCGTCGATTTTAGCCATCTCGGCGGCCTCCTTCGGGCGGCGGGCCTCGAACAACTCGGCCACGCGGGGAAGACCCCCGGTGATGTCCTTGGTCTTGGCCGCCTGACGGGGCGTTTTGGCCAACAGGGTGCCGGGAGTAATGGTGTCTCCCTCGACCACCACCACCTGGGCGCCGGTCGGAATCGAGTAGGTGGCGATGACTTTGTTGCCCTTGTCACGGATTTCGACCTGCGGGTTGAGATCCTCACGGTGCTCGGTGATGACGGTGGCAATCCGGCCCGTGCTCTCGTCCAGCTCGCGCTTGACGGTGACCCCCGGAATCATGTCGCGGAAACCGATGACGCCGGCCTTTTCCGAAAGAATCGGAATGTTGTAGGGATCCCAAATGGCGAGGCGGTCCCCCTTGCTGATCTCGCCACCGTCGGGAACGGTGAGAATGGAGCCGACCACGATATTGTAGATTTCGAGTTCGCGGTCGTTGTCGTCCAGAACCTGGATGAAACCGGTTTTGTTGAGCACGATGCTGGCTCCATCTGCCGTGGAAACCATGCGAAGGCCCTTGTGGCGGACTTTGCCGCTGTTGCGCACGCGGATCTCCGGAGTTTTGAAAACCTGGCTGGCGATCCCACCGACGTGGAAGGTCCGCATGGTGAGCTGGGTGCCCGGTTCCCCGATCGACTGGGCGGCGATGATGCCGACGGAAGTGCCGATCTTGCCCATTTTGTTGGTGGCGGGATCGATTCCGTAGGATTTCGCGCAAACCCCTGCATGGCTGCGGTCGGTCAACGGCGACATCACCTTCACGCGCTCGATGCCGGCATCCTCAATGGCGTGGGCGATGCCCTCGGTGACCAGTTCGCCGCCGCGGATCAGCATTTCGGACGGATTGAGCGGATTGGGAATGTCGTCGCACACGCAACGGCCGGTGATGCGCTCGCTCAGGCTGACGATTTCCTCGTCACCCTCGTAAATCGCTTTTTTCCAGATGCCGTCACGGCTGCCATCGTCCTCTTGGGTGATGATGACATCCATGGCCACGTCGCACAATTTGCGGGTCAGGTAACCGGCGTCGGCGGTCTTGAGCGCGGTGTCGGCCAGTCCCTTGCGGGCACCGTGGGTGGAGATGAAGTATTCCAGCACAGTCAACCCCTCGCGGAACGAGGAGAGAATGGGCCGCTCGATGATTTCTCCGGACGGTTTGGCCATCAAGCCGCGGGTTCCGCAAAGCTGGCGAACCTGCTGCTTGTTGCCGCGGGCACCGGAGTCCATCATGAGGAACACCGGGTTGACCTCGGTCTTGCCCTTGTTCTCTTCCAAGCGCTCGAAAACGGCCGCCGCGATGTTGTCGGTGGCGCCCGTCCAGATGTCGATGATCTTGTTGTAGCGCTCGCCCGGGGTGATGATCCCCCGGCGGTACTGCCCCTCGACCTCGTTGATCTTTTTGCGGGCGTCGGCCACGATGGCCCCCTTGTTGTCGGGGATGATCATGTCGTCGATCCCGATGGAGATGCCGGCCTTGGTGGCGATGGCAAACCCGAGTTCCTTGAGGGCGTCGAGCGTTTCGACCACCCGGCGCGGTTCCACCACGCGGGTGGTTTGGAGAATGATGTCGCCGAGTTTGCCCTTCGGAACCGGGAAATTGATATACCCGAGTTCCTTCGGCCAAATCTGGTTGAAGATCACGCGGCCAACGGTGGTGCGGATGACCTTCTTGGTCGAATTGCCGAACACGGTTTCGGTCCCGTAGTCCGGATTTTTAAGGTCGATCCAATCGTGCTTGTGCAGAACGCCCTCGGCCTCGGCCCCGAGCACTTCCTGGACATCACCGGCCAACGGCACGCGGCCGTCGCCCTGATTGGCACCCGGGCGCCGCGACTCCAAGGTGAGAAAGTAGGAACCGAGAACGATATCCTGGGATGGCGTGAGGATCGGCTTTCCGCTGGAGGGCGAGAAAATGTTGTGAACCGACATCATCAGGAGTTTGCACTCCATGATGGCTTCGAGCGACAGCGGCACGTGCACGGCCATTTGGTCGCCGTCGAAGTCGGCGTTGTAGGCGGTGCAGACCAGCGGGTGAACGCGGATGGCCTCGCCCTCGATGAGCACAGGCTCGAAGGCCTGAATGGAAAGGCGGTGCAAGGTCGGCGCGCGGTTGAGCAACACCGGGTGGCCCTTGGTCACCTCTTCGAGAATGTCCCACACTTCCGGGGACTGCTTCTCGATCATCTTGCGGGCGCCGCGCACGGTGTGGACGAAGCCCAGCTCTTTCAGGCGGCGAATGATAAACGGCTCGAAAAGAACCAGCGCCATTTTTTTCGGCAAACCGCACTGGTGCAGTTTCAACTCCGGCCCGATCACGATGACGGAACGGCCCGAATAATCGACGCGCTTGCCGAGAAGATTTTGGCGGAACCGGCCCTGTTTGCCCTTCAGCATGTCGCTGAGGGACTTGAGGGGGCGGTTGCCCGCGCCGGTGACGGCGCGGCCGTGGCGGCCGTTGTCAAACAGGGCGTCCACCGCCTCCTGCAGCATCCGCTTTTCGTTGTGAATGATCACATCCGGGGTGCGGAGCTGGAGCAGGTTTTTCAACCGGTTGTTGCGGTTGATGACGCGCCGGTAGAGATCGTTCAAGTCGGAGGTGGCAAACCGGCCCCCTTCAAGCGGAACCAACGGGCGAAGATCGGGGGGAATGACCGGCAACACCTCCAGAACCATCCAATCCGGACGGCTGCCGGAGCCGATGAAGCCTTGGATCACCTTGAGGCGCTTGGCCACTTTCTTCTTAATCTGCTTGGAACGGGTGTTGCGGAGTTGATCCTGCAGCTCCACCACCATCGCCTCCAAATCCATGCGGGCGAGAATGTCGCGGACGGCTTCGGCCCCCATCTTGGCGACAAACGCGTCGTCGCCAAACTCGTCAACCGCCTGGTTGAACTCCTGCTCGGTGAGAAGCTGGCGTTCCTCCAACGGGGTTTTGCCCGGATCGATCACCACATAGTTTTCGTAATAGATCACGCGCTCCAGGTTGCGGGCGGTCATGTCGAGCAACAGCCCAATGCGGCTCGGCATGCTCTTCAAAAACCAAATGTGGGAAACCGGGACGGCAAGCTCGATGTGCCCCATCCGCTCGCGGCGGACGCGGGAAACCGTCACCTCGACGCCGCAACGGTCACAAACGACATCCTTGTATTTGATTCGTTTGTACTTTCCGCAGGCGCATTCGTAATCCCGAACCGGGCCGAAAATGCGCTGGCAGAAAAGACCGCCCGGCTCCGGCTTGAACGTCCGGTAGTTGATCGTTTCGGGATTTTTAACCTCCCCTTTCGACCAAGAGCGGATGGTGTCGGGAGCGGCCACCGTAATGGTGACGCAATCGAATCCTTCCGCGCGGTCGAAACCGAGAACCTGTCTTGCTTCTTCTGTGCTCATGCTGGTGTGTTCTCTCCGTCCGGTTTAGAGTCCGTTGGCCAACTCGTTGCCCCTTTTCAGACGCACATCGAGTCCCAATGCCTGCATTTCTTTCATTAAAACGTTAAATGACTGCGGCGTGCCCGCGTGGAGGGAATTGTCTCCCTTCACGAGCGCCTCGTAGATTTTGGTGCGGCCCTGCACGTCGTCGGATTTCACCGTCAGCAGTTCCTGCAAGGTGTAAGCCGCGCCGTAGGCTTCGAGCGCCCAGACCTCCATTTCCCCGAAACGCTGGCCGCCATACTGCGCCTTGCCGCCCAACGGTTGTTGGGTGATGAGCGAGTAGGGCCCCACCGCGCGGGCATGGATTTTCGAAGAAACCAAGTGATTCAGTTTCAACATGTAGATGTAGCCGACAACCACTTCCTGGTCGAGAGACTCGCCGGTTCGCCCGTCATAGAGGACGCTTTTGCCGGTTTCGGGAAGTTTGGCTTTTTTCAAATAATCGCGCACCGCCGCCTCGGGAATCCCGTCGAAAACCGGGGTGGCCACCCGCAGGCCGAGCTTTTTGCAAGCCCAGCCAAGATGGGTTTCCAGCACCTGGCCGACGTTCATGCGCGACGGCACGCCCAGCGGATTCAGGCAGATTTCCAACGGAGTGCCGTCCGGCAGAAACGGCATGTCCTCCTCGGGAACGATTTTGGCGACCACCCCCTTGTTGCCGTGGCGGCCGGCCATTTTGTCCCCGACTTGGAGTTTGCTCTTTTTGGCGATGTAGATCTTGACCTGCTTGATGACCCCCTGCTCGACATCTTGACCGGCCTCAATGCCGGCGATTTTCCGCTCCTTCTCCGACTCCATCTCGTCGAATTTGGTCTGGAAGGAGTTGATGATCTCCATGATTTTAATTCGCACGGGAGACGGATCGATCTCAATATGCTTGGCCACGGCCGAAAGCTTGCGCAGCAAGGTCTTGGTGATTTTCCGGTTGGCCGGAATGATCACCTCGCCGGTTTCGGAGTTGACCACGTCGAGGGGAATTTTTTCCCCGAGCAGGATGTTGGAGAGGGATTCGGTGAGACCCTCGCGCAACTTGTCCATCTGGTTGCGGTAATCCTCGTTGATCTGCTTGCCCTGGCGGCGCCGGTCGGAGGGGCTGAGTTTTTCCCGCTCCCCTTCCGTGCGGCTGGAGATTTTCACGTCCATGACGATGCCGGCCACGCCGGAAGGAACGACCAGGGAGGTGTCCTTCACGTCGGCGGCCTTTTCCCCGAAGATGGCGCGCAAGAGCTTTTCTTCCGGTGCCAGTTCGGTTTCGCTCTTTGGCGTGATTTTGCCCACGAGGATGTCGCCCGGCTTGACCTCGGCCCCGATGCGGATGACCCCGTCATGGTTGAGATTCTTGAGGGCGTCCTCCCCGACATTGGGAATGTCACGGGTGATTTCTTCCGGCCCCAGTTTGGTGTCGCGGGCGGTGACCTCGAACTCCTCAACGTGAATGGAAGTGAAAATGTCCTGTTTCTGGACCTTCTCGCTGATGAGAATCGCGTCCTCGAAATTATACCCGTTCCACGGCATGAAACCGACCAGAACGTTGCGGCCGATGGCGAGTTCGCCCTCTTCGGTGCAGGCGCCGTCGGCGATGATGTCACCCGTTTTGACCTTTTGTCCTTTTTTGGTGATCGGCTTCTGATTGAAGCAAGTGCCGGCGTTGGAGCGCATGAACTTGCGCAATTCATAAACCCGGATGCCGTTTTTCGGGTCGTTCTTCGGCTCTTTTTGGAAACGCGGCGGCAAAGTGCCGTCCCGGCTGGTCACGATGCGGCGCGAATCGACCATGGCGACAACCCCGTCCTCTTCGGCCACGACCACGGTCTTCGAGTCGCGGGCGACGCGCTCCTCAATTCCGGTGCCCACGAAGGGGGCCTCGGCCTTGAGGAGGGGAACGCCCTGCCGTTGCATGTTCGACCCCATCAGCGCGCGGTTGGCGTCGTCGTGCTCAAGGAACGGAATCAAGCCAGCGGCGATGGAGACCAGCTGTTTGGGCGAAACGTCCATGTAGTGGACTTCGGACGGATCGACTTCGAGGAAGTTGCCCCGGTAACGCACGGTGACCCTTCCTTTGAATTTCCCCTTGTCGTCAATGTCGGAATTGGCCTGCGCGATGACGTTTGGCTCCTCCTGGTCGGCCGTCAAATAATGAACATCATCGGTCACGCGGCCTTTTTCCACCTTGCGGTAGGGCGTTTCAATGAAACCGAATTCGTTGATGCGGGAATAAATGCTCAGCGAATTGATCAGACCGATGTTCGGCCCTTCCGGCGTCTCGATCGGACAAATCCGCCCGTAGTGGGACGGATGCACGTCGCGGACCTCGAACCCGGCGCGCTCGCGGTTCAACCCGCCCGGTCCCAGAGCGCTCAGGCGGCGCTTGTGGGTGATCTCGGCCAGCGGATTAATCTGATCCATGAACTGGGAGAGCTGGCTGCGGGCGAAGAAATCGCGCACCACCGTGCTCAACGCCTTCGGATTGATCAATTTCTGGGGAGTGATGGAATCGGCGCTTTGATCGTAGAGGGTCATGCGCTCGCGCACCAACCGCTCGGTGCGGGCGAGGCCAATGCGGCACTGGTTGGCGAGCAACTCCCCCACCGTGCGGACGCGGCGGCTGCCAAGGTGGTCGATGTCATCGACAAATCCGTCGCCCCGGCGAAGCTTGATCAAATACTTGGTCGCCTCAACCACGTCGGTCGCTCCGACCGTGCGCTCGTCGAGATCGATATCCAAGCCGAGCTTTTGGTTGATTTTGTAGCGGCCGACCCGGCCCAGATCGTAGCGCTTCGGGTCGAAGAAGAGCCGCTTGAGAAGAGCCTTGGCGTTGGTGGTGGTCGGCGGTTCACCGGGACGGAGACGCTTGTAAATTTCCTTGAGCGCTTCCTCCTCGTTGCGGGTCGGATCTTTTTTCAGGGCCCGGATGATCGCTCCCTCGTCAATGGACGTGTCGATGAGCCGCAAGGTCGGGATGCCGCTCTTTTCAAATTGGCGGACAATCGCTTTGGTCAGCGGCTCAAAGGCGCGGGCGATAACGACCCCTTTCTGCGCGTCGATGGCGTCCTCCACCAGCACGAAGTTGCTGACGTTGTCATACGCCAGCGCATCCTGGGTGGGGAGGTCGCGAATTTCGTAAAAGAGGTTGAGGATGTCGATGTCGGAACTGTAACCGATCGAACGGAGCAACGTGGTGATGAGAAATTTCCGGCGGCGTCGGCGGCGGTCGAGATAGACGTAGAGCAGGTCGTTGTTGTCGAACTGCAACTCCAGCCAGGTGCCGCGGTCGGGAATGATCCGGAAACTGTGCAACTCCTTACCGGTGGTGTGGAGGGACTTTTCAAAGGCGATCCCGGGCGACCGGTGCAGCTGGCTCACCACGACCCGCTCGGCGCCGTTGATGATGAAAGAACCGCGCTCGGAAATCATGGGCAGTTCGCCCATGTAGATTTCCTCGTCCTTAATGAATTCTTCTTCGCGCAGGCGAAGTTTCACATAAAGGGAAACCGAATAGGTCATTCCCTCGCGGATGCACTCGATTTCAGTCGTTTTCGGCCCGACGATGTTATAGGAAAGATACTCCAGAACCGAGCGGCCGTCGTAACTTTCGATCGGAAAAACCTCCCGGAACACCGACTCCAGCCCCACCGGCTTGCGCTGGTTGGCCGGAATATCCTTTTGCAGGAATTCCAAATAGGAATCCAATTGATTCTGAATCAAATTGGGAGGCGTGATAACCTCTTTCAGCTTACCAAAGTTAATGCGATCCGACATAAAAACCCTCTCTTGGTGGCGCAGGTGTGAAAAATGCAGAAAGCGGTTGCCCGGCCATCAGGCCGGGCACCGCGTAAAAAGGTGGATGAAGACAAAATAAACTCCCCGTGAGCACGAAGCCGACAATTCACTTGGGGCCGAATTTCGCAAGAAACCCGGCAAACCTTGGAAACTGAAGAAACGATTACTTTCGCAAACTTTTGAAGAAACGCAACCTTTTATTCGTTCCCGGAAAAAAAACCGGGTCCGCGGGGCGGCGTCTTTCATGTTTCGATTGCGCAACTTCAATTTCCGGCAAATAGGAATTCAAGCCTTTCGGGATCGTTCAATCTGTCCACTGAGTTTGTATGAAACGGGAGACGAGAGTCTTATTTGACTTCGACCTTCGCGCCCGCGGCTTCGAGCTTGGTCTTGAGAGCTTCGGCATCGTCTTTGCCAATGCCTTCTTTGACCGGCTTCGGAGCACCTTCCACGAGATCCTTGGCTTCTTTCAAGCCGAGGCCGGTGGCGGCGCGCACTTCTTTAATGGCGGCAATCTTATTGGTTCCGGCCGCGACAAGGATAACGTCAAACTCGGTCTTCTCCTCGGCGGCAGCCGCGGGAGCGGCTCCACCGGCGGCCGGAGCGGCCGCGGCAACGGGAGCGGCGGCGCTGACGCCCCACTTCTCCTCCAGGTCTTTGACCAAGCCGGCCACCTCGAGGACGGATTGATTGCTAAGCCATTCAATTACTTGTTCTTTGCTGATGTCTGCCATGGTATTGTGTTGTTGGTAGGTTAGTCACTCCCCCGGTTGGAACGGGAGAGCGGGTTTAAGAGCCGCGGCTCCTAACCAGTTACCGTTTGCTTGGGAAAACGCCGCCGCCTTTCGACTGAAACGGCGTCCGCCCAAAATTCGAAAAGATTCAGGCCGCCTCCTCTTTCTGGGATTTCGCCTGCAAAACGTTGAGAAGACCTTGCGGAGCGGCGGCGAGGACGCGGACCATCTGCTGCGCGGGCGTGGAGAGCAGGCCGAGCAACTGGGCTCGCAGCACGTCGAGCGATGGCAATTCGGCCAAGGCTTCGATTTCTTCCACGCTCAAGGTCCGGTCGCCCAAAACGCCGGTTTTCAGTTCCAGCTTCTTTTTGTCCTTGGTGAAATTGCGGAGAATTTTCGCCACCCCGGAAGGGTTGTCCCCACCGATGACGATGGCGGTCGGTCCGGCCAACCACTCCTCCAGATCGGGAAGGTTGCGCTCGCGGGCGGCCACCCGCAGGGCGCTGTTTTTCACCACGTGAAATTCAGCCTGTTCGGCGGAAAGGTTTCCGCGCAATTCGGCAATCTCTTCCACGTTGACGGTGCGGTAGTCGGCCAGAAAAACGAAGTCCGACTTTTCCAAGTGGCGGGAGGCTTCCTCCACCAAATATTTTTTTTCAGCTCTCATGTTCGTTCGGTCGGTTAAAATTTGGCAAAGTCAGCGGAATCCACGCGGACTCCCGGACTCATGGTGGCGGTTACGGTCACATTCATTATGAAGCGGCCTTTGAAAGCGGCGGGACGGGATTTCCCAATGGCCTCCAATACGGTGGCGGCGTTCTCGACAATCTGCTCCGGTTTAAAGGAACGCTTGCCAATGGCCACGCCGATGTTGGCGGTTTTGTCCACCTTGAACTCAACCCGGCCGGCTTTCACTTCCTTGATGGCCTGCTCCACGTTTTCGGTCACCGTGCCGGATTTCGGGTTCGGCATAAGACCGCGAGGGCCCAGCACGCGGGCCAGGGTGCGGACTTCCTTCATGGCTTCGGGCGTCGCGATGGCCACGTCGAAATCGAGCCAGCCTTCGGAAATTTTCTTCATGTAATCCGCCAGTCCGGCGAATTCGGCCCCGGCGGCGGTGGCGGCTTCGGGATTTTCGGTGAACACCAAAACCCGCACCGGTTTGCCGCTGCCGTGCGGAAGGGGGACGGTGCCGCGGACCATTTGGTCACTCTGGCGGGGATCAATCCCGAGGCGGAAAGAGAGTTCGACGGTTTCGTCAAACTTCGCCGCGGGCGTTTTGAAGAGAGTGTCAACGGCTTCGGCGAGCGGCAGGCCCTTTTTCAGGTCACCGGCTTCCAAAGCCCGTAGGTAGCGTTTGCTGTGTTTTTTCATGGTTGTGCGCAGTGCGAACGCCGGGTGAGGGCTCCTGCTGGTTAAACGATTGCTCAGTCAATAACCTCCAGCCCCATGCTGCGGGCGGTGCCGGCGATGATTTTCACCGCCGCGTCCTCATCGCGGGAGTTGAGGTCCTTGACTTTGGTTTTGGCGATTTCCACCAACTGCTTGCGGGAAACTTTGCCGACCTTGTCGCGATTGGGCACCGGGGATCCCTTGGCGATGCCGGCGGCCTTTTTCAGCAACACGGCGGCGGGCGGCGATTTCAGGATGAACGTGAAGGACTTGTCGGCGTAAACCGTGATCACAACCGGGAGAATCATGCCGGCCTGGTCCTTGGTGCGCGCGTTGAAGTCCTTACAGAACGCCATGATGTTGACGCCCTGGGCACCGAGGGCGGGACCGACCGGCGGCGCCGGGTTGGCCGCTCCAGCCGGAAGCTGAAGACGAATGTAGCCTTTGATCTTTTTTGCCATGTTTTCTTAACTGGTAATGCGCTCGACCTGCCAATACTCCAACTCCACGGGAGTGAACCGGCCGAAAATGGATACGGAAACTTTGAGTTTGCCCCGTTCGGGGTCGATTTCGTCGATGCGGCCGTTCAGGTTCATGAAAGGACCGTCGGTGATCTTAACTTCCTCTCCCACCTCGTAGCGAACCTTCGGCACTTCCTTGCCGACGGCGGCGTTAACTTGCTCCAAAATGTGTTCGATCTCGGATTGGCGCAGCGGCGTCGGCCGTTCTCCCCCGACCAAGCCGATCACTCCCTGGGCCTCGCGGACAAAATACCAAGGCCGGTTGATCAATTTCCCTTCGTCGTCATAGAGGCGGAGCTGAATGAAAACGTAGTTCGGATAAAACTTCCGCGTGCGCTGGGTTTTCTTGCCCTGCTTGACTTCAGAGACCACCTCGGTCGGCATGAGAACGTCGCCCACATACTCCTCCAGATCCTCAATCCGTTTGAATTTGTCGATGTAGGTTTTCACCTGCTGCTCACGCCCGGAGAGCGTTTGCACAACATACCACCGCATCCCTTCCCGGTGGGGAGAGGATTCGGTGTTTTCCGTGGAAACCGGTTCGGAGTTAGGTTGATCTGAAGCGGATTCGCTCATGCTTAGGTGCCGATGACCAATTCCGTGAACAAAAAGACGACTTGGAAAAGAGAAAAGTCCGCGATGCTGATAAACGTCCCGAGGATCAAAATCGCGATAATCACGACGATGGTCGAGTCCTTCAGCTCATAGGCGGTCGGCCAGGTGGCCTTCTTCAGCTCCGTGATCGTTTCGCCCGCGAAAATTCGGATGGTGCGGAATGGATTTTTCATTGTGACGAATGGCAGGACAGGAGGGACTCGAACCCCCAACCAACGGTTTTGGAGACCGCTACTCTACCAATTGAGCTACTGTCCTCTATAAATCCTGCGGGTGGTGAATGAAAACGACGGTGCCGAAGCCTCCACTGGGGAGGCTTCGGCGAAAGGGTCGCAAATTGGTTTACTTGATGATTTCGGTCACGCGCCCCGCCCCGATGGTCCGGCCGCCTTCGCGAATGGCGAAGCGTTGGCCTTTTTCCATGGCGATCGGCACGATCAGGCTGATCTCAAGGTTGATGTTGTCGCCCGGCATCACCATTTCCACGCCATCGGGAAGAGTGGCCACGCCGGTCACGTCCGTGGTCCGGAAGTAGAACTGCGGACGGTATCCGTTGAAGAACGGGGTGTGGCGGCCGCCTTCTTCCTTGGAAAGAACGTAGATTTCGGCGCGGGCCAGGGTGTGCGGTGTGATGCTCTTGGGAGCGGCCAAAACCTGGCCGCGCTCAATGGCGCTCTTTTCAACGCCGCGAAGGAGAACGCCGACGTTGTCACCGGCCTGCCCGCGGTCGAGCATCTTGCGGAACATTTCCACGCCGGTCACCACGGTGCTCTTGGTGTCGGTGATGCCAACGATTTCGATGGTGTCGCCAACTTTGACAATCCCGCGCTCAATGCGCCCGGTGGCCACGGTGCCGCGTCCGGTGATCGAGAAAACGTCTTCAACCGACATCAGGAACGGCTTGTCAATTTCGCGCTCCGGCTCGGGAATGTCTTTGTCGATGGCATCCATCAGAGCTTGGATCGCGGCCTTGCCTTCATCCTTGGCTTCGAGAGCGGCGGTGGCGGAGCCCCGCACGATGGTGATGTCGTCACCCGGGAAATCGTATTTGGAGAGCAACTCGCGGATTTCCATCTCGACCAGGTCGAGCAGTTCCGGATCGTCAATCAAATCGACTTTGTTCAGGAACACCACGATGTTCGGCACACCGACCTGGCGGGCCAAAAGGATGTGCTCGCGGGTCTGCGGCATCGGGCCGTCGGCGGCGCTGACCACCAGGATGGCTCCATCCATCTGCGCGGCGCCGGTGATCATATTCTTCACAAAGTCGGCGTGCCCCGGGCAGTCGACGTGCGCGTAGTGACGGTTATCCGTCTCATACTCGACGTGGGAGACCGCGATGGTCACGATCTTGGAAGCGTCACGCACGGTGCCGCCCTTGGCGATGTCCGAATAGGACTTGACCTCAGCCAAACCCTTGCCGGATTGCACCGCCAAAATGGACGCGGTGAGCGTGGTCTTGCCGTGGTCGACGTGACCGATTGTGCCCACGTTGACGTGTGGCTTTGTTCTTTCGAATGTTCCTTTAGCCATTTGCTTTTTACTGTGTTGTTTGGATTCGTTTTGCCGAAATCGCGGAGAATGCAAGAATGCCTGCGTGGAGCCCTCGACCGGATTTGAACCGGTGACCTCGTCCTTACCAAGGACGTGCTCTGCCAACTGAGCTACGAGGGCGGTTGAGCACGCGAACACTCTTGGACGCCCGTTAATGAGAATAAAGGGAGAAGATTTGATAACCGGAGTTCACTCGTCAACATAGAATTCAAATTTTTTCCATGCCGTGTTGCGAGGTGACACGGCCGGGGGCTCAGTTCTCAAATTTTTTATGAGACGAACTCCAGTCAGTCCGTTTGTCCGGTGGCGAACGGTTTCCCAAAATGGTGCCCCCCCCGGGACTCGAACCCGGAACCAATTGATTAAGAGTCAACTGCTCTGCCAATTGAGCTAGAGAGGCTTGGATGGAAAAAACAAGAACATGCCCAACCGTCCGGCCATGGCAAGAATTTGTTTGGAAAATTGGTCCCGCGCGTGCGCCCTCTTTCCGCCGCATGAACTTTTGATTGTTTTTCCGGGAAGCCGCGCGCAGATTGGGATCGTTACGCAACCATGTCTTTTGCCCGAAGATTGATCACGTCCGCGCTGGCGGAGACGGATATAGAGGTGAACGGCTCCCGCCCCTGGGATCCGCGCGTTCACCGGGATCGGGTTTTCCCCGGATGGCTCACCGGGGGATCGCTCGCCTTGGGCGAAAGCTACATGAACGGCGATTGGGATTGCGGGGATTTGTCCGGCTTTTTTCACCGGCTGACCCGCGGTGATGCCGATGCCCGGCTGGCCCCGGTGTGGAAATGGTCCGCCCGCCTCCAGGCCAAGGCGCGGTTGGTCCGCGACGCGGGCCGCGTCCGCCGGGTGGACGAAGTCCACTACGACCTCGGCAACCCTTTCTACGCTGACATGCTCGACTCCCGCATGCAATACACCTGCGCTTATTTCCAGGGGACCGGAGACCTGGAAACGGCGCAGGAACGGAAACTCGACCTGATTTGCCGCAAACTGCGCCTGCGTTCCGGCGAACGGGTGCTCGAGCTGGGCGGCGGCTGGGGCGGTTTCGCCCGGTTCGCGGCCGAACGGTACGGGTGCGTGGTCGAATCCTACAACATTTCCAAACAACAGGTGGAGCACGCGAGGGAGTATTGCCGGGGGTTGCCGGTGACCATCCACCACCGGGATTACCGGGAAGCCCGCGGGGTTTTCGACAAGGTGGTGTCGATCGGCATCTGCGAACACGTGGGCCGGAAAAATTACCGGGATTTTCTGCTCCTGCAAAAGGAACGCCTCAAGGACGGGGGCTTGATCCTCCTGCACACCATCGGGTGCAACCACTCCAAAACCACCGCCGACCCATGGTTCACCCGCTACATCTTTCCCGGCGGCTTTCTCCCCTCCCTTGCCCAACTGGCCGGGGCGGCCGACGGATTGCTGGTGACGGAGGATCTGCACAACTTCGGCGCCCACTACGACCTGACCCTGACGGCGTGGCACGACCGTTTTGAAAAGGCCTGGCCGCGCCACCGCGACGCGTTCGGGGAACGGTTTCGGCGCATGTGGCGGTATTATCTGCTCTCTTGCGCGGGAGCGTTCCGCGCCCGGCGGCTCCAGCTGTTTCAATTCGTGTTTTCCCAAAACGGACTGGAGGGCGGCTATGAGTCGGTGCGGTGAGTTCTTGAACGCTCCCGAAACGCCCGCCCGCCGGGAGTTCGAGGCCGACAAAACCCGGCTGGCCGCCGCCCTGGGAGGCCCCGCCGGACAAGCGCCGCCCGCCCTCTCCAAAACGACCTCCAACTTGTTCCGCCCGCGCGACCGCCGCCACTCCCGCCGACTCCCCCGGGTCGGCCTCAACCGCGTTCTCCGGGTGGAACCGGAGGGGGGGTGGGCGGAGGTCGGCGGCATGACCCCCTACGAAACGTTCGTTCGCGAAACCCTTCCTTTCGGACAAATGCCCGCCGTGGTGCCCGAACTGAAATCCATCACCGTCGGCGGGGCGCTGGCGGGCGGCGGGGTGGAGTCTTCGTCCTTTCGCCATGGATACGCGCACGAAACCGCTCTGGCTTTTGAAATCGCCACCGCCCGGGGCGAAGTGGTTTTTTGCACGCCCCACAACGAACACCGGGATCTCTTTTACGGTTTCGCCAACTCCTACGGCACCTTGGGCTACCTGCTGCGGGCGTGGATGCGGATCATCCCGGTGAAACCGTTCGTCCGCCTGCGCCACCTCGCCCACCCGGACCCGCGCGACGGGCTGGAACGCCTGGCGGAATTGTGCGCGGCCAACCGAGAACCGGGAAGCGAAGTCGATTTCATCGAAGCCTGCTGGTTCGGCGATAAAGAGGGCATGGTGATCACAACCGGCGCGTTCACCGACCGCGCCGACCGGGTTTCCAACTACACGGGGATGCGGATCTATCACCGGTCCATTCTGCGAAAAACCGATGACTGCCTGTCGGTGTCGGATTACCTTTGGCGATGGGACACGGACTGGTTTTGGTGTTCGCGGGCCTTCGGCATGGAAAACCCGCTGGTGCGCGCCCCGCTGGCCGCGCTGGGATTGCTCCGTTCCACCACCTACTGGAAACTCCGGGCCTTTCTGGAAAAAACCGGTCTCCTGGCTCTCCTGCTCCGCCTCCGTCCGGCGGAATTCGTGATTCAGGATGTGGAAATCCCCGCCCGCAACGCCGCCGCTTTTCTCGATTTTTTCAACCGGCGCATCGGCATTCTGCCGGTCTGGATTTGCCCGGCGAAATCTCCCGACCCGGCGGCCGCCTTTTCTCTTTTCGAGGTCGATCCCCGCCAACTGTATTTTAATTTTGGATTTTGGGGCAGCGTGCCCGGCCGCCATCCGGATGGTTTTCACAACCGCCTCATCGAGGAAACCGTCCGCAACCTGGCCGGGAAAAAGTCGCTCTACTCGACCTCCCATTTTCCCGAGAAGGAGTTCTGGGAAATTTACAACCGGCCGGCCTATGAGAAACTGAAACGCCGCTACGATCCCGACAACCGCCTTCGCGACCTCCACGCCAAATGCGTGCGGGGATTGTGAGAACGGCCTTCGCCAACCGCAACCTCAGCGCAGGTTGATGCGGACCACGGAGGTTTCGCTTTGGCGCCTGACCAGCAACACCAACTCGTCCCGGACGGCGCTTTCTTCAGCCTCTTTCAGCATGGCGAGGGTTTCTTCAAAATCGACCACTTCGCGCCCGTCCACCTCGCGGATCCAATCTCCCGCCTGCAAGCCGGCGGACGACGCCGGGGCGTGGGGGCGAACGAACTGCACCACCGCTCCCCGGTCTGGCTCGGGACCTTCGCGGCGGGCCATGCCGTCGAAAACCAGAAACTCCCGAAAGGTGGCGCCGAGCTTGGAAAGATACTCGCGGCGGGCATCCCGCGCCGTCAGCGGTTGCGGAGCGGTCTCCACCACGGTTTCCAAAAGCTCGTCCCCCCGCATGTGGGCCACCGTCAGTTTCGCGCCCGCGCCGGCGCGCGTCACCGCCCGTTGGAAATACTGAACCACCGCCTGATCCGGACGAAACCGTGGCAACTCCTCGCCGTCGATTCCGACCACGATGTCCCCTTGTTTCAAGCCGGCTTCGTCCGCCGGACCGCCCGGCACCACCTCGCTCACCACCACCGCTCCCCGCCCTTCCAAGCCGAGAAACCGGGCCACCTCCCGCTCCACCGGCTGGAGGCTGGTCACCCCGATCCAGGCGTTTTCCAAACGGTCCGGAGAAGCCGGCACGCGGTCCAGGTAGGGCAGCACCTCCCCGTGCGGAAGAAAAACCGCCGTGCGGCGCATCTCCTGCAACACCACCGGAAACCGGTCGTCGCCCGCGTGCAGCATGTGTTCCAAGGCGTAGGCGCCGGTCGCCCAGCCCGCCAGCCGCCCGTCGGCGAGAAACACCAGGGATCCCGGGCTGGCCACCGGCTCGACCGCGAAGCCGAGATGCTGGGGAAGTTCCCGGAGCATGGAAAAGCGGCTGGCCAAATAATACGGTTCAAAATCGACCTCTTTTCCCATCACCCCGATGCCAAACAAATCCCCGCCCAGCCGGGGATCGCCCGGTTCCCAGTTTGTCACCGGAACGAGCCCGTCCCGGCCCTCCTCCGCCACCCGCAGAAAATGAAAACCGCTGAGGGAATCCTGCCCCAGATACTCGGCGGAAAATTCCTCGCGTTTGCCGAGCGTGGACACCTTGAACTCCTTCAAGCGGACCGGCGGCACCCAGCCGGGGACGGAACGGTCCAGCAAAAGAATCAAACCGTCCCCGTCGGCCACCACCCCGACCTCGCTGGCCGGACGGCGGTCCGTCTCGCTCTCGATGTAATATTCCACCGCCACCACCGAAGCGACCCGTTCGGCAAACAGATCGGCGGTGTCGGCCCGCGCGGAAACAACGGCCGCGGTTGCCGAAAAGAAAAGCAGAAGCGCCGGCGGCACGGCCCCGGCATGGCGTTGGAGAATGGATACAATCATGGAAACAGAAAGTGAGCATACCCGCTCAAGGCCGTAAAACAAGCAGGGAAACGGAACGGTCGCGCAAGATCTCCACCAGCAGCGGCGAACGGTCCTCGCCGGTCGTTTCGTAAATCGCTTTCAATTCGTCGAGGCTGCCCACCCGTTCGCGGTTGACGCGGGTAATCACGTCGCCCGGCTGCAGGCGGGCTTCCGCCGCCGGAAAGGCCCGTTGAACGCCGAGCACCACAAACCCGCCCTCCTCCGGCAGTTTCTGCTCGCGGGCAAAGGCGCGGGAAACGGTGCGCACGCTCAGCCCCCAGCGCTCGAACCCCCATTCCTCACCCACGCGGCTTTCCAGCCGTTCCGTCGTCACGGTGACCGGAAAAACCTGGCTGCCCCGGCGCGCCTCGAACGTCAGTTCGCTCCCGACCGGCCGGTTGGCGATAAGGTCGCGGATGGGCGGAAGCTGTTCCGGAAAACGGCCGTCGAGGGGCTCGCCGTCGAGGGATAGCAGGATGTCGCCGGCCCGCAGGCGCGCCCGTTCGGCGGGCGATCCGGGATCGACGCTGGCCACCAGCACCCCCAAGTTGACCCCGATTTCGTAAAATCGCTCCAAATCCTGCAACGGCCCCGGCACAAACCCAATATAACTGCGCCGCCCCTCTCCGTCGGCCAACAAATCGGCGGTCACTTTGCGGGCGATGTCGGCCGGCACCGCAAACCCGAGATTGTTGGCGCCGAGATACCCGCGGGTGTTGATGCCGACGATGCGCCCGTCCGGGGTCACCAGGGGGCCGCCGCTGTTGCCGGGATTGATGGCGGCATCGGTTTGCAACCAGGTGTTGAAATAACCGGTTTCATAACCGCGCACGCCGTCGGCCCCTTCGAAATAGCGGCTCACGTTGGAGATGATCCCCTTCGAAACCGTGCGGGTCAGGCCGTTGGGCGTGCCGACGGCGAAAACGGTTTGTCCCGGATAGAGCCGGGAGGAGGAAGCGAAACGGGCATGGGTAAACCGAAGATTTTTGTTCCGCACCTCCTCCATGTCGAGTTGCAGGAGAGCCAGATCGGTCCAGTGGTCCCACCCGACAAAACGGGCCGAAACCCGTTCCAAGCTCGCCAGGGTCACGGAAATCTCCACCGCCCGCGGGCTGACCACGTGGGCATTGGTAACGATGTGCCCGTCGGCGGATAAAATCACCCCGGACCCGACCCCCGAGACCATGCGCTCGCGCCCGTCCTGAAACGTGCGCTCCCGCACGTCGATGCGCACCACCGAGTCGAGGAGGTTCACAAACCCCGCGCTCCGGGCCGGATCGGCGCCCGGGGTCAAGGTCTGGCACCCGGCCGCGCCCAACAGCGGCACGATCCCCGCCAGAAGAAAAGCGCGGGCCCGCGCCCGTTTGAAAACCGACTGCGAAAAACGAACCATGGGCTCTACCAAAATGGAAACGGCGGCAAAGGCAACGGTCGGCGCGTGGGAATTCCCCTCCACTCCGGACCCGGCCCAGGCAAAAGGCACGCCCTGCCTCAGGGTGTACGTTTCGTAACTTACCGCAGCTTGACCGCCGTGCCGTAGGCCAACACCTCGCACATTTCGCTGCCAATGCTGCTGGAGGCGAAACGGAATCCGATCACGGCGTCGGCGCCCAAACGCGCCGCCTCCTGTTCCATGCGCTCCAAAGCCTGGTTGCGGGCCTGCGTCATCATTTGGGTGTAGCCCTTGATTTCTCCGCCGATCATTCCTTTCAGACCGGCCATGAAATCGCGCCCCATGTGTTTGGAATGAACCGTGTTTCCCATCACCACATCCAGAACGTTGGCAATTTCACGGCCCGGAATTTCGTTGGTTGTTGATCGTAATAGAGCAGTCATTACCCGCCGAGCATGAGGATTTTTTTCCATTTGTGCAAAATGGAAATTCCCCGCAAAATCCCCTTGCCAAAGCGCCAAACCGTGCGAAAATGAAGTCTTGTTCTTTAAGAGCCGTCACGGCTCTGGCTTGGTTGACCAAGCTCCTGATTGTTTGGGGGTGTTCTGGATTCGACCCTGTGCCGGAGCGCAATGTGGCATGCCGAGGATGATGGTTGGCCTCGTTAATCGTCCATCAACACATCAAGTGCCAACAACGAAGAAATGGCCCTGGCTGCTTAATTAACGCAGCCACGTCTCCCTGCCGACGCCTGCTGGGCAGAGGGGGCGACGACAGCAGGCATAGTCCCGGCTGGGTATCCGGCGCCGGGACCGTATCTTCCAGTTGGATACTAGCCACGGGATCAGCGCGCGCCGCCGCGGAACCCGGAGCGAAATTAAAATCGGCGACAAGCATGTAGAAGCTTTGCGTAATGGAACAGGGGACGCGGGTTCGACTCCCGCCACCTCCACCATTTCTAAACTTAATTTTTGTCGATATTTGCCAAAACTGATGGGTAAATACCGTAAAAAACTAAAGATTTAATATCGCCGAGACCGCCCTCAAATTTTGGGACACTTCCAAGAGAGCCGACGAAAGGCGCGTGCCGACGGAAAGATAAGGGCAGCCCAATCGTTGTGCGACAACTCGGAGCAACTGTGTCCGTATGGACGCCGTCCCACCTGCCAGCCAGACCAATCGGAAGTGAGCCGAGGCCACCCCTTTCGCCAGGGCGCAGACCTCCTCGGCATGGTGCATCAATTCGGGATTTGTGGCAGTGGGCATGGGATTGGAAAAAGATGCGTGTCGTCGCTGGCGTCCAGACCGGGCTCACGGTTTGGGCGAATGGTGAACTTCTGACTCCGGATCATCTTGTTAAAGGCCTCTTCAATCTGATTTTCGCGAACAATCCAACTTCAGGATTTTAACGGCATAGGATGAGTGGATTTTAAAAACTCATGGTTCTGATTCTTTGGCGAGTTCGCAAGGGAAATGCTGGATACCGGGGGAGAAACGATCAACAGGCTCCGGATATTGGAAGGCGTTGGGAAAACGATGCGCCTCTAAAAAGGTGAGCCTGTCCAGCGCCCAGGTTCCAACAATTCCGGCGCGGTTGCCGGAATGCGTCCAGGCGTGGACTTCCTTCAACTGCCCGATGCTGACTTCGGTGTACATCTGCGTCGTGTCCAAGCGGGCGTGTCCAAGCATTTGCTACATGAAGAGAAGGTCGTAAGGGGTCCATGCCCGCGAAGGGGAAAGGGGGAAAGTGTGCCAAGTTTCCATGCTTTTTGCTTGTCGCGGTATGGCTTACGTTGGTTCGTCAAATGGCTCAATGTATCTGCTGGATAGAGAATCTGGAGATAAGGTTTGGCGGTTACGATGCCCTTAAAAAGTCTCAGGCCAGGCGGGAGGAGACCGCCACCCGCCGACCGGTTTTCACCGATTCCATGGAGGCGAGGAGAATCTCGGTCACATGGCGCGCGGTGCGGGCGTTGGCGAGCGGGGGCTGGCGGCCCTCCGCCACGCAATCCAGAAAATGCCCGTGAATCGAACCGGGATCCCCGCTCAGGTCAAAGACCGCCGATTCGACCGGAGCGTTGTCGCGGTCAAGGGCGGTGGGCCGCTTGAGGAGACGGTTTTCGCCGCGGTCGGATGTTTCCAAATTGGCGGCGGTTCCGGTGACCGACAAAGCCCAGGTGCGGGCCGGGTCGCACCAGCCGGTCTCGGCCACGGCGACCGCGCGGTTTTCCATTTGCAGGAGAATGGCGGCGGTGTCCTCCAAATCGGTCGGCTTGCCAACGGTGCCGGCCAGGGCCGTGACTTCGGTGGCCGATCCGGCGACCGCGATCAGGTGGGAAACCGCATAGACCCCCATGTCAAACAAGGCGCCCACGCCCGCCTTGGAGGCGTCGAAAAACCAGAGATCCTCCGGTTCGGGCTCTCCGAACAGCGAACTGATCTCCCGGTAATAGACTTCCGGCCCCCCGTGGCTCACCCGGCAACGGGCGGAGGAGACTTCGCCCAGGACGCCATCGCGGATCATTTTTCGAATGGTGTGGATGACGGGAGGAAAATGCGGCAGGCACATGACGGTGCGGTCGGTCTTTTCCGCGGCCTCGACCAATCGGCCCGCCGAATCCAAATCACCGCTGAGCGGTTTTTCAATCAACACGTGTTTCCCCGCCTGAATCGCCCGCAGCCCCCACGGAACGTGCAGCGGATGGGGAGTGGCGATCAGCACGGCGTCGATTTCAGGATCCTCAATCACGTCCTCGTATCGCGTGGTGGACCGCGGGATCCCGAAACGGTCGCGAAACACGCGGAGGCGGGATTCCTTGCGGCCCGCGACCAGCGACACCTGGCAGCGGGAGGATTCGTTTTGCAGGGAGGGCAGGTGCATCTTCGCGACGATCCCGCCGGCCCCGATGATTCCCAATCGGATTGTCTTCATCACTGTTGTGCTCCTTCTTTAAAGGATTCTCCCCCGATGGCGAAACATTCCGGCGCGGTGTTGCCGATGGAGCGGGGGGGTCAGCTTCGCGCCACCGGCAGTTGCGCCCAGCAGGTCGTGCGGCGGGGGCTCAGGCGGGCCTGGCGCATGCGCCAACGCGGGGCGTTTCCCCCGGCGGAGGCGGGCCGGACGGTACCCCGTCCCATTTCGCGGTTGAGCCGGTCCATCACGGCCATGAGCGCGCGGCGGCGGGCAGCGGTTTCCGGCGGCGGCGAGTCGAAAGCGCCCTGGCTTTCGCGCTCGGGGGAGAACTCCGAAACCAGCACCCCGACTTTGATAAACCGGTGGCCGGGCCGGTGAATCCGGCGCAGCAATTCGCCGGCCGCCGCGCACAGATCGCCGCTGTGATTGGTCGGCGCGGTCAGGTTGCGGGAAGCGGACGGGTTGTATTGGGACTCTCCCGCCGCGTGGGGATTGGTTTCGAGAAAAACCTGCAAAAACCCCGCCGCGCTCCCTTGCTCCCGGAGTTTCTCCGCCACCCGGCAGGTGTAGGCGGCCAATGGTTCGCCCAATTCCTCCAAGGTCGAGAGCGGTTGCCCGAATCCTTTGGCGCAGCAAATCGCCTTCTTCGCCGGCGCCAGTTCCTCCAACCCGGCGCAGGGCACGCCCCGCAGTTCCCAAACGAGGCGCAGGCCGGTCACCCCCATCAGGCGGCGGGCGGTTTCATTGTCCATCCCGCGCAGATCGCCGGCGGTTTTCACCCCGCGGCCGGCCAGCCGCGCGGTCAGCCGGCGACCGATCCCCCACACACTCTCCACCGGAAGCGATGCCAGCAGCGCGGCGCTCTCCTCCGAACCCTCCGGCCAGACAAACACCCCGCCCGTCCCCGGGGTTTTCTTGGCCAGCCGGTTGGCCAGTTTCGCCAGCACGCGGGTCGGCCCGAACCCGGCACAAACCGGGATGCCGGTGTGGCGGCGGACGGTGCCGCGGACAAGCGTCCCGAGCGCCGCCCAGTCTCCGGTCGAGTCAAACCCGAGAAACGCCTCGTCGATGGAATAGACCTCCAGTTTTTCGCAGAACCCGCGCAAGGTCTCCATCATCCGGCGGCTCATGTCCCCGTAGAGGGCGTAATTGGAGGAAAACGCCTCGGTGGCGGCGTGGACGGAAGCCGGCTGGAGGTGCCAGACCGCGCCCATCGGAATGCCGAGCGCCTTGGCCTCGTCGCTGCGGGCCACCACGCACCCGTCGTTGTTGGAAAGCACCACCACCGCCCGGCCTTCGAGAGCCGGATCGAAGACCCGCTCGCAGGAGACGTAAAAACAGTTGCCGTCAACCAGGGCGAACACGGCGGCGGCTCCTCAAAGGCGGTTGATCACGTGGGTGACGACACCCCAGACGCGGGAATCATCGTCGAGAATTTCGATGTCGGCATAGTCGGGGTTGGCCGCCTCCAGCCAGCAGCGCCCTCCCCCGCGGCGGAGGCGCTTGACGGTGTGGCAACCCTCGACCAGGGCGATCACCACGCGCCCGTCGGCCGCCTCCTCGGAACGGTCCACGATCAGCAGCGCCCCGCTGAGAATGCCGGCCCCGGTCATGGAATCGCCTTCGGCCCGCACAAAAAAGGTGGCGGCGGGATGGCGGATCAGGTGTTCGTTGAGATCGAGCCGCCGGTCGCAGTGATCCTCCGCCGGCGAGGGAAACCCGGCCGGGGCGCGGGAGAGCATCAAGGGCCGCGGCAGCGGCAACGCCGCCGCGGCGCGGGACGGATGGATGGTGGTCACGTTCATGCCTCCAAAGAATCCCCGCCCCGCTGGTTCCGCAAGCCAAACAGGTGAAATTATGTTCCCTTTCCGGGGATTCCCCGTTTTCCCCGCACGGGGACTCTCCTCCCCGGCCCCCGGGGACGCGGATCACTCTCCGAATGTTTCCGTTCTTTTCAACCGCCGGGGAACAACCGCGTCCGGATAACGGGTCGCGTAATCCGCCCCGAAGAGGCGACGGTGCACGCGGTTGTTGCGGTAAATTTCGTCATCGGCGCGGCCGATTTTGCGATACCACAACGTGATGCCGGAGGAGGTCATGACGACAAAAGTTGAATACAGGATCGGCAGCCACAGCATCTGGCTGCGCAAGGGCTCCTCAAAACTGAGCAGAATGATGGCAAACGCGATGGGACCGTTTTGAATGCCGGTTTCCAGACTGATGGCCCGCTGCTGCCGCGGCGGCGTCCGGCACAACCCGGCAAAAACGTAGCCGAACCCAAACCCGGCCACCCCCACCCCGACGCAGGCGGTGTAGAGTTGCCACGGCGTGGCCAAAAACAAGCCGGTGTGGCGGACGGTCACCGATCCCACCAAAAAGAGAATCACGATGATGGCCATGAAACCGGCGGTGTCCTCCGCCGCCTTGGCCCAGCCGGGTGATTTCGCGCGCAGGATCATCCCCGCCCCCACCGGCACCAGCACCAGCAGCAGCGAGATGACAATGTTCACGTGCGGAATGACAAACCCGGTTTCCGCCCCCGCCGCCAGCAGAGCCTCGTCGATTTGCCGGGCGAAGCCCGAGGCGTAAAGGTCCAGCAACAGCGGCATCATGACGAGCGCCAGCAGGGTTGAGGCCGCGGTCATGGAGATGCTCAGCGCCACCGAGCCGCGGGCGAAGTAGGTGAACATGTTGGAGGTGGTCCCTCCCGGCAGGCATCCCACCATGATCAGGGCGATGGCCTGGGGCGGCGGGAGCTTGAGCGCCAGGGCCAGGCCCAGCGCGATCAGGGGCATGAACCCGAATTGAGAAACGAAGCCGATGAACATGCCGCGGGGGCGTTGCAGCGCCTCTTTGAAATCGCGCGGGGTCAGGCTCGCGCCCATGCCGAACATGATGATCAGAATCATGACGGCCAGCAACGCCTGGTCGACCGCGTTGAGCAACTCCCGTTCGATCTCCATCACCGTCCGGCCCTCCCGCGTTTGTCGGTTTCCCGTGAATACATGGATTCGATGAGGGCGTCGTGTTTTTCAGCCACCACATGGCGGCGCAGCTTGTGCAGGCTCGTCAATTCGCCGCCCACCGCAAAAGACCGCGGGAGAATCCGGAAATCGTGGATGCGCTCATGCGGCTTGAATCCGTTTTGCGCGGAGATCCGGTCGCGGATCTCCCGCCGAATCCGTTCCCGCACCACGCTTTCCGGCGCCCGCGCCCCGTTTTCCCCCGCCGCCGCCTCCTCCGTGACCGTGATCAGGGCGGTCGGAAACTTGCGGTCCTGGCCGATGACCATGCAATGCTCGATCAGGGGGCTTTGTCCGAGGCGTTCCTCGATGGGACGGGGTTCCAGGTTTTCGCCGCTCGAAAGCACGATGGTGTCCTTGCAGCGGCCGGCGATCCGCAGGCAGTCGTTGTGGGTCATCACCCCGAGATCCCCCGTGCGGAACCAGCCGCCCTCCAAACTTTTCGCCGTCCCCTCCGAATCCTTGTAGTAGCCTTTCATCACCTGGGGACCGCGGACATGGATTTCCCCCCGGCGGCCGCGGCCTTCTCCCGGCGCCCGCGGATCGGGAAACAGAATTTCTCCAGTATCAACATCCACGATACGGATCTCCGTGTCCGGCAGTGGCGGTCCGACCGTGCCGATGACCAGTTTGCGGGGTGTCCGCACCGCCACCACCGGCGCGGTTTCCGTCAACCCGTAGCCCTCAAGGACGGGAATGCCGAGGTAGTTGAAAAACTGGTCCACCTCGCGCGGCAACGCCCCGCCGCCGGAGACGGACCCCTTGAAGGCCCCGCCCACCACCAGCCGCAGGCGTTCCAGCACGGCGGCGTTGAAAAACCCGTACGGGGCGAGCAGAACGAGCCACCGCGCGGCGTGAAACACGGTGGCGGAAATTTCGCGGACGCGGGACGGCTTCTCCAGGCGGATCTGACGGCGGGTGAGGAAAAACACCGATTCCTTGTAGTGGTGGGCCAGAAAATAGGCGATGTGAAACAGCGCGCGGCGGACCGGGTGGGCCTCGCGGGCGCGCTTGAGGATGCGGTGGTGCAGGCTCTCCCACAGGCGCGGCGCGGAGCCCATGAACGTCGGTTCCACGTTTTCCAAATCCTCGGCCAGGGTGCGGATGCCGGAATAATAGGTGCAGGCTCCCCGGCTGATGGCCAGCATTTCGAAAACGCGTTCAAAAATGTGCCACACGGGGAGAATGGAGACCACGCGGTCCGTGCAACTGATTTCGATGGGGA
>PXDN01000221.1 GCA_003566375.1 Opitutia bacterium | reverse complement strand
CGCCGCAAACGCAAACGCAAACGCAAACAATTTCAATCTCCCGCCCGGCCTGCCGCCTTCTTTTTCATTCTTTTCATTCGGACTTCCCGAAGGTCGCGGGGCGGTCCGGGACGCCGCCTCCGTTGCCGCGCGCACTTCGCCCGCCTGTTGGTAACGACGGCCGGGATCCTTCTCCAGCGCCCGCAACACCACTTCGTCCAGGCGAACGTCGATTTGCACCTTGGCCGATGGGTGCGGAAATTTTCCCAGCGGCAACTCGCCCGTCAGCATTTCGTACAAAACCACGCCGAGCGCGTAAATATCCGCCCGGTGATCGACCTTCTCCGGTGATTCCACCTGTTCGGGGGCCATGTAATGAGCCGTGCCCAGGACCTCGCCCCGACCGGTGAGATTGTCCACCGGGGCGGCGCCGGCCAGTCGCGCGATCCCAAAATCGGCCACCTTCACGCGCCCGTCACGATCAATCAGAATATTCTCCGGTTTGATGTCCCGGTGCACCACTCCCTTCCCGTGCGCGAATTCCAAGGCGGCGCAGACCGGCGGGACGATTGCCAGCGCTTTCTCCGGTTTCAGTCGGCCGTCTTTTAATAAATCCCGGAGTGTGATTCCATCGACCAACTCCATGATGAAATAAAACACCCCCTCCCGCTCGCCGAAATTGTAAAGGGTGACGACATTCGGATGATCCATCTTGGCCAGGGTCCGCGCCTCGCGGGTAAACCGTTCGACAAAACCGGCGTCCTCCGGATCGCTGGAGAGGACTTTTAACGCCACCAGACGGTCGATCTTCGGTTGCCGCGCTTTGTAAACGCTTCCCATCCCCCCGATGCCGAGCAGGGATAGAATCTCCAAATCTGGAAACAAACGCGCGACTTCCTCCATCGGCAACGGCGCGGCCCCCTCCGGTCCGCCGGTGTCGCCGCGCAGGTTCATTTCAATCAAGCATCCGGGACACAATCCGTCCGGTGCGTCCGGACGCACATGTCTCCCGCACCGGTTGCATGGTTTCAAGTGGTTCATTCAGTCTCCGTAATAAATTGATCCGCAGCCCGCGGCTACTTTTTACATAGGAGATTCCCCGGAAACGTTACAGCTACTCCGACAAAATTTTCAAAAGGTGTTCCAACTCCTGCTCGAACCGCTCTTCGGTCACCGTTTCGGCCAATTCTTCCCGGAACGCGGCGCGGAACCGTTTCCGCATCCGGTGCACCGCCACCCGCGCCGCCGATTCCGACATGCCCGCCTCCCGCGCCCGCTCCGCGAGCGTCGCCTCCCCGCTGTCCCCGGTCAGGAATTCCTTGAGCTTTTCATACACCTCCACGCGCCCCGTGGACTCGTAGGCCAGGCGCAATCTTCCCAGCGCCCGTTCCAAAAGGGTGAGCGCCCAGCGCCGGTCGAAGAGGATTTCCGGCGACTCCGTGTCCAGCGGCTCCGCCGCATACCGCTCCTCCGCCTCCCCGCCCTGAATCACCAATGGCACGGCGCCGCCCCCGCGCTTGGCGGCCCGGCCTTTTCGCCATTCGCCCACCAAAAACCGCTTCATGGCCATCATCAAAAAACTGCGGAAATGACCTTTCTCCGGCGTTACCAAGCGCAGAAAATTCTTTTCCAGCAGGCGTTCGAAAAACGCCTGGGTTAAATCCCGGGCATCCTCGGACGAATACCCGGACCGGCGAACGTAAGCATACAACGGATACCAATACGCCCGGCAAAGAGCCTCCATGGCTTTCCGGCCGGACGGGTCGTCCGCTCCCCGCGCCGCAAGGACCATCGTCCAACGCGTGGTCGCGAAGCGCGGGGATTGTTCCGGGATTTCCATGGAAGTCGGCATTGGGAAAATTATTCGATTGATACCGAACCGGGTCACCGTGGATCAACGAGAATCTCCAACAAACCCCGCAAGTTCGTTTAGGAAAGGCGGGATTTGTAGTCTTCGTGGCCGAAGCGGCGAACGAGGCGGGTGGCGCCGGTCTCGGAATTGGTTAGGTAAATCGATGGCAGGCGCACCCCGTTGAAGGTGGTGGTTTTAACCATGGTATAGTGGGCCATGTCGTGAAACACCAGTTTTTGCCCAACTTGCAACGGTTGTGGAAACGAATAATCCCCAATCACGTCGCCGGCCAGGCAGGTGAGGCCGCCGAGGCGGTAACCGTGGGGATGTTGGCCAATCTCCCCCGCGCCTTCAATGACGGGACGGTAGGGCATTTCGATCACGTCGGGCATGTGGGCGGTGGCCGAAGTGTCGAGCACGGCGATGTCCATGCCGTTGTGAACGATGTCCATCACGCTGCTGACCAGAAAACCGGTGTTGAGGGCGATCGCCTCGCCGGGTTCGAGGTACACCTCCAAATCGTGACATTTCCGGAATTCGGTGACCACCCGGCAAAGCCGGTCCACGTCGTAGTCGGGGCGGGTGCTATGGTGGCCTCCGCCGAAATTGATCCAGCGGATTTGCGGAAAAAACCGCCCGGCCGTTTTCACCACCACCTCAAGCGTCCGTTCCAAGGTGTCGGAGTTTTGTTCGCAGAGGGTGTGGAAATGAAGCCCGGTGATGCCTTCGGGAAGGGAACCGCCAAGCTGATCAACGGGAATGCCCAGGCGGGAGCCGGGAGCGCACGGATTGTAGATTTCAGTTTCGACTTCGGAGTAGCCGGGATTGATCCGCAGGCCGCACTCGATCTTTCTGTCGGAGGCGGCCACTGTCGCCCGGTGGCGTTCCCACTGCCCGAGCGAGTTAAAAACGATGTGGTTGGCGAAGGTGATCAATTCGGCCATGTCGGCGTCCGAATAAGCGGGAGCGCACAGATGGACCTCGCCGCCAAACTCATCCCGGGCGAGAAGAGCCTCATCCAGCGAGCTGGCGGTGGCGCCGGGCAGGTGGCGGCGGATTTGCGGGAAAACGCTGAACATGGCGAATCCCTTTAGGGCGATAATGATCTTGGCTCCCGATTCCGCTTGCACGCGGGAGAGCAGTTGCAGGTTTTTCCCGAGCCGGGCCTCGTCCACCACAAAGCACGGCGTTTCCAGCGATCCAATGTCAGGGATCATCTCAGTGAGCGGATGGTGTTCCAAGTGTGAAAGAGAAAGGGGCTACCGTGCCTGGTTCGGATTGCGCTTTGCCAGCCACCGTTCCAAAGACGTCTTCGATTCTCCGGATGGATGGCCTTTCAGAATCCCCGATACGGAAATATCCTCATCCAGCAAGGGCCAATGAATTCCCGTTCCACGGCCCATGAGTTCATAGGTGTTTCGCTCAAGTTCGCTTCCGTGAAGCAATCTGGGATACCAGGCGACTGGAACGCAAACACGGCGGCCATCGACAAGCTCAATCACAAGCTCATCCTCCGATACCGAGATAGCCTTTGCTTGTGCTTCGCGTTCAACTGTTTCCGAAAAACTCATTCCATTTCACCTCAATTTCTTTCTGCTGCTCTTCCACCAACTTTTCGATTTGACGCAACTCTTTTGCCGAGAATCCGATATTCGACGACAAGCGGACGGGACGAATCCAAAACTTGGCCATGTCATCATCTCTGCAAACATGAATATGCACCGGCTCATTGAAATCAGAAGCATAAAAAAGAAACCGGTATGGTCCTATCCGAAGGATTGTCGGCATGGTCTTCTTTTCTTTCTTCCGAACCGTTTCACAAGGCCGTTTCCTCCGGACCGAGATCCCGCACCCGCCAGGGAAGTCCGAGCGGGCCGAGTGCCTCCAAGAACGGGTCGGGGTCGAGGATTTCCACGTTGTGAACGCCCGGTTTTTTCCAAACCCCCTTGGCCATGAGCATGGCTCCGGTCATGGCGGGAACGCCGGTGGTGTAGGAGATCGCCTGGGAGCCGACTTCCTTGAAAGAGGCTTCGTGATCGCAGACGTTGTAAATGTGAACGCGCTTGCGTTCACCGTCCTTGATGCCGTCGAACACGCAGCCAATGTTGGTTTTGCCTTTGGTTCGGGAGCCCAGGGAGGCGGGGTCCGGCAACACCGCTTTCAAAAATTGGAGGGGCACGATTTCGCGTCCCTCGAACGCAACCGGCTTGATGGAGGTGAGCCCGACATTTTGCAGCACCCGCAGGTGGGTCAGGTAGCGCTCGCCAAACGACATCCAAAACCGGATGCGTTTCAGGCCCCGAATGTTCAGAACCAGCGATTCGAGTTCTTCATGGTAAAGCAGGTAGATATCGCTGTCCCCGGTTTCGGGCAGGGAGACGCGGCGCTTTTCCGCCATCGGCTCGGTTGCGAGCCATTGGCCGTTTTCCCAATAGCGGCCTTGGGCGGTGATTTCGCGGATGTTGATTTCCGGATTGAAATTGGTGGCAAAGGGGAGGCCGTGATCACCGGCATTCACATCCACGATGTCGATGAAGTGGATTTCGTCGAAAAGGTGTTTCTGGGCGTGGGCGCAAAAAACATTGGTGACGCCCGGGTCGAAACCGCAACCGAGGGTGGCCATCAGGCCGCGTTCCAAAAAACGGTCATGGTAGTCCCATTGCCACTTGTAACAAAACCGGGCCTCGTCGCGCGGCTCGTAGTTGGCGGTGTCGAGATAATGCGCGCCGGCCGCGAGACAGGCGTCCATGATGGTCAGGTCCTGATAGGGCAGGGCGACATTGACCACGATTTCAGCTCCGAAACGTTTGATCAAGGCGGCGACTTCCTCCGGACGGTCGGCATCGACTTGGGCGGTCTGGACCGGACGGGCGCAGCGGGAGGCGATTTGATCGCATTTCGACAGTGTGCGGCTGGCGAGCAGGATGTCGCTGAACGTTTCCCGCTCGGCGGCGCATTTTTGGGCAACAACGTTGCCGACGCCTCCCGCGCCGATTATCAAAATTTTGCTCATGACCTGTGGTGTTTGGAAATAGTGAACCCGTTGCCGGAGGAACGAATGGGATTGTCCATGTTTGCCTCCGAGAGGCTAAACGTATGGGGAGGAGGGCAGGCAGGGTCAAGTGGAACCCGGTGGCGCGGACATTCCCCCCGCTCCTATCGCATGATGAGTCGCCGTCCCGTTTCCCAGGCTAAAATCCGGTGCGCCAAAGAAGAAAATCCGGGGTGGTGTGGAGGTCGGCTTGACGGATGGTCCTGAATAAAGGAAACTACTCTTTGTTCCTTCTCAGAACCGCCCGGCAGGGCGGAATCCGCAGTGGTCGGGGAATGCCGTGAGAACCGGCAACAGTCGCGCTACGGTATCGTGTCACGAGTCCTGATTCACAACGCCTGTCCGGCGGAGTGAAACAACGCCAGTCCCGAACGGGATGAAGGCCAGGGGCGAGGTTGGGCAAACCACCCGGTTTGCCCGGAAACACGGAGTCCGGATACCCGGCTGCGGAATCAACATGCAAAAACCAACCCGGCGCGCCCGCGCATCGGGCGGTTGCCAATTGCCGGTGGACCGTCTCAAGCGCGGTCATGCTGAAACAACCATTAAAAAAGGCGTTTACCCGCCGCCCGGGCGGCTCCATGGAGCAATCGGCGCGGTTTGGGAGACGCGTCCCGCGAAAGGACAACCTATGAACAAAACCATATCAATCACGCTTCTGGCGGCCACGGCCGCCACCGGTTCCCACGCTGCCGCGGTCATCGGATTCGATGACGCGGCCCTCGCGCCGGAATCGTTTGCCAACGGGTCCGACGGCTCGGGCGGCTTCACCTTCGGGGGAGTCCACCTGAACAACGTCTATGATTCCAATCACGATTTTTGGGGCGGGTTCGCTTTGTCGAACATCACCGACAACCAAAATCCGGGGTGGACCAACCAATACTCCGCCATTCCCGGCGGGGATCATTCCGGCTCGGGTACCTACGCCGTCGCCTATACCGCGGGTGGGGACTCGGTGATCACCCTGCCGGAGGGGTACCGGTTTGAGTCGGCCCGGCTGACCAACACCACCTATACCTATTATTCCATGTTGAAAGGGGATGATTTCGCCAAAAAATTCGGCGGGGAAAGCGGGGATGATCCGGACTGGTTCCGTCTCGACGTGCAAGGCTATGACGAATCAGGCGTGCTAACCGGGGCATTCTTCCTTTACCTGGCCGATTACCGCGGAGAGGAGAATTTCATCCTCACCACTTGGGAAAAATACGATTTCTCCGTGCTGGGGGAAGCCCGCCAGGCCGTGTTCAGCCTTTCCTCGTCGGACGAAGGGGTGTGGGGCATGAACACCCCCGCCTATTTCGCATTGGATTCGCTCACGGTGGTTCCGGAGCCCGGCACTTACGCCCTTCTTTTGGGAATGGCGGCACTGGGCTGGATCGGTTTCCGGGGACGCCGCTCTTTCCAGTCGTGATGAAACAGGGGTTTTCCCTGATCGAGCTGTTGGCGGCGGTCGCGGTGATGGCCATCCTCTCCGCGATCACCCTGCCTTTGGCGCAATCCTGGAGGGAGCAGGCGCGGAAAGCCGCCTCGGCCTCCAACCTGCGCCAGCTCGGGGTGGCCACCCAGATGTATCTTCTGGAACACGACGATGTCTTTTTCCCTTATCGGGAGGAAGCGGAGGACGGAGTCGTCTGGTTTTTCGGCAAGGAACGTTTTGACGGACCCCGCGGGGAGGGCAACCGCGTGTTGGACCGTTCCCACGGTCCCCTGTATCCCTACATCGGGGACTCCGGGGTGACCGTGTGCCCGGGGTTCGACTACAACTCGCCGTTGTGGAAACCGAAGTTCACCGAACCGTCGTGGAGCTATGGGTACAACATGCTGCTGGGGGCGTTTCACAATCCGGCCAACGGGAGGCTGATTCGCCCGGCCAAACGTTTTGGCGAACTGAACGCGCCCTCGCGGGTGATCCTGTTCGCCACCTGTGCCCAAGTGAACACCTTCCAGGCGCCTGCCTCGCCCGCCAATCCGATGCTGGAGGAGTTTTATTTCATCGACGACACCTTTCCCACCGTGCATTTCCGCTTCGGGGGGAAAGCGCTTGTTTTATTTGCCGACGGGCACGTGCGGGAAATGGCCCCGTGGCCGGGCACGTTGGACGGCCGTTTGCCGCGGGTTTTGGTGGGGCGGTTGACCCCGCGCGGCAGCCGGGATCTGCTTGAGTGATGGCGGGGAGCGCCTCGGGTCGTGGTCAGGCCTGGCTTCGCAGGGTGTTGCCCGGATTCCAGATGCCGTTAACGAGAAGCAGGGTCGGGTGCGGGTGCAGGCCATAAAGGTTGTCCTCCATCAGATCGATCAACAAGCTGACCGCGCGGCGGCCCAGCATCGGTCCGTCTTGGTAAACACCGGACACGGTGCCGGTCTTGTTCGAAGCCAGACTGACCAAGCCAACATCCTCCGGGATGCGCACGCCCGCTCTCTTGAGCCACAAAGCGGTGTCGGTGGCGTTGACCGCGATGATGGCGTCCGGCTTTTCCTCCCGAAACCAGCGGATCAGGGTGGCGGAACTCCAGTCGCGGGTGAGCAGCGGGCGGGGCGGGTTGTTCACTTGAAACTCGTGTTGCTTGAGGATGTGGGCGCCGAGCCAGCGTTGTTCCATCTTCAGATTCACCTCCTCCTTGAGAACCAGACCGGTCCGCCGGTAGCCGAGTTTGCGGCACTCGTCCATGGCCGTGAGCATGGCTTGAAAATAGTGATGGCGCACCCGGTGGACTCTCGGCTCCCGCAGGCTCGGACCGAGGGCGACCACCGCAAACCGGCTCCACGGCCAATCCAACGTTTCCATCGATTGGTGGGTCGGTCCGAGGAGCACGCCGGTGATGCCGCGGTTGTATAGAATGTCGCCGAGCCGCCGCGGGGTGGTTTGCTCCCAGGTCGTGTTGATCTCCTCCAGACGGAACCCGCGCGCGCCGGCCCGCTCCCGGGCGGAGTCGATCCATTCCTTGAGCTGCGGCATCCACGCGCGCCAATCATCGCCGGGCGTGTTGAAAAGCACGAAGGCGAGCACACCCGAGGATTTGCCCACCCGGCCGCGCCTCCGGGTGTGGACGAGGGTGTTCATGTAGGGATGGGGTCGATACCCGAGTTCGCGGGCGATTTTCAGCACGCGGGACCGGGTGGTTTCGGGAATGCGGGGGCTGTTTTTGATGCACAGGGAGACGGTGGAGTGGTGAACTCCCGCCTTGGCGGCCACGTCTTTCATGGTCACATGACTCTTCACACCGGAAAACCTACGGGGTGGAAAATGCGCTGCAAGGCCATTTCAACCAGGTGAACCGGCCAGGTCGCGTCCGGAAGCCGTTTCGCGGTTTAGCGCACCCAGCCGCGGTCGGCGAGGTTCCACATGACTTGGGTCAGGGAGGCGGTTTCCTCTTTCGCATACAAGGCGAAGGAATCAAGCACCGGTTGGCCAAGGGCCTCCTCAAACAAGGTTTGATTCGGTTCCTCGGTCTGGATGGCGCCGCTGCGTCCGTCTAGATTGCTCTTGAAAATCCCCGCCGCGCTGACCGGCAGAAAATCTTCGTAGGTGATGGGCGTGCGGGCGATCCATCCGCTTTCACAAAGGGTTTCCAGCACCTCCTCGGCCTGCCGCCCGCCATCGACGATGGGCGCGTTCTTTCCCGGATTTTCTTCTGTTTCTTTCAAACGGAAATGGAAATAGCCGAGTTTTTCCCGCCACAGTTCATCGTGGTTCCATGCCGGGAACCCTTCACGGAAAATCCGTTCCAGAATGGCCGGGTATTGCCGGCGGTATTCGGCTTCTCCGGCCTCCTTGCGGAGACCGGCGGCCTCCCGGTTCACTTCCGCGATGAGTTTGTCATACAGGGCGCGGGCGGCTGGTTTCACGGCGCAGTCGCGCAGCTCGATTTCTCCGAAACGGGCGCGGTGTTTCCCCTCGCTGGAGCCGCCGTCTTCCTCGGGGAAGCGAATCTCCTCATTGAGGGCTTTGAAGGAGGTCTGCTTGAGCAGGATGGGACAATGTTGGGGAGGGCCCTGCACCTCGGGAATGGTTTCGATGCCCATTTTCTCCATCGTTTGGTGAATGCGGTAAATATCCAGCACCCGCGGCGTCAGGTGGTTGATGTGGGGACCGCGGAAGCAAACGATGTCGGCGAGGAGACTGTTGACCGAGAGCAGTTTTTCGTAAAAAGCGCGGGGCACCCGCGCGGTGGCGTGCCAGCGGAAGGTTTCGAGCGCCTCACGGATGAATTCATCCGCCTCCGCCTCCCCGAAGCCGCCTTGGTCGCGGTGGTGGCGGAGAAGTTCGCGCAGGCGGGGAGTAAAGATGTCGCGTTTCACGAGGGTGTCCTCGGCCTCGCGCTGAATGGAAGTTTCGAGCAGGTCGGTGCGCAGCAGCGAGGTGAAAACCCGGAACGGGTTCCCGGCGAGTTCCGCCTGGTCGATCGGGCGGAAGGCGGTGGAATGGACCGGGAGGCCCGCCACGCTCAAATCGTAATAACCGACAGGATACATCGCCATGACCGCGAACACCTCCGCCATGGTCCGCAGCTCCGCCGGAGTGCCGAGGCGGATGGCTCCATGGCGTTCCTCGCTGACGCGGTCGAGGCTGCCCAGCTCGGTTTCCAAGCCCGGGTTTTGGCGCAGGATGTCGTTGTTGATTTCCCGCACCAGCTCAATGAGGCGTCCGTAGAGAGGGACTTCCCGGCGGTACATTTCCGACATGGCGGCGGAAAATTTGGCCCGGATGACAAGTGCGGAAACGGTTTTTTGGGAGGTGGTGGTCATGGCGAGGATGGAATCAAAGTGAATCGGGTTTGCTCGGCGGGACACGGTCCGCCCATGGAAAATTGCGGTTGTTTTCTACCAAACCCGGAAGGAAAGGTAAAATGCAAAAGATAAGGCCTCGGACGAGCGCCCCGAGGGTACGGTTCAAGGTCCGAAGCTCCAAGGGCTCGGGCCAAAACCTTAGCGGCGCAATCGCCAAAAAGCCTGGCGTTGCCCGGAGGCGGAGTCGGCTTAATCTTCACCGGTGGCTTCTCCGTCCACCGTTTCCCAATCTCCCTGTAAATCAAATGTTCTTTCCACCCGGTAGGGCATGCCGGAAGGGTTGTCCACCGCAAGGGTAACGGATTCTCCGTTCAGGGAAATTCCCAACAGGCGAAGACGGTTGGTGGCAAGAACGGCCTGAATGGCAGGTTCCTGTCAATCGGTAAGACCGCCGCCATGCGAACGGAGTTTTG
>PXDN01000343.1 GCA_003566375.1 Opitutia bacterium | reverse complement strand
TCATTGCCGGGTTTCAAGGCCCGTCTTTCCCAAAAGGAATGACGGGCCTTCTCGCGTACAAGGCACCCCCAACGGCCAACGGACCGGCCTTCGGGGGTAATCCTCAGGAGCGGCCACCTTTCCTGAGTTCGGCTTTCAAAAAATAGACCGCGGCCGGAATCCTCATTGAAATTGCGGAGTTATGGCGAATGATGGAACCTCAAACAGAATCGGATTTCCATTCCAACCGGATATCCTGTCACCACATTTTTCAGCACCATGCTTATCACCCGTAAATTTGGCAAAATTTTCCGAGGCGACGCCACGCCCGGACAACTTATCACGGCCGCCATTCTTGGCACGAGCGCCGGCTTTGTGCCTGGATTGTTGCAGGCACCGGGACTTTTCCTGGCGCTCTTCCTTTTGGTGCTTCTTCTCAATGTGAATTTGGCGGTGGTGGCTCTCACTTTGTTGGCGGCCAAATTTGTGTCGCTGTTCTTGATGCCGCTCTTTTTCCATGTCGGACGATTTCTACTCGACGGGCCGACCGAGGGATTGTTCACGGCACTCATTAATGCTCCGGTCCTCGCTTTGTTTGGCTTCGAGTACTACGCGGTGACCGGCGGACTGGCGGCCGGCTTGGTGCTTGGGGCAGTGATCGGCATCGGCTGGGCCGCCGGGGTGAAAGCCTTTCGCCGCAAAATGGCTTCCTTGGAAGTCGGTTCCCCGAAATACAAGGCGTTTGTGGGAAAAGGGTGGGTAAAGTTTTTTCTGTTCGTTTTCGTCGGGGGCGGATTGGGAAAGAAAACCTATGCCCAAATGTTGGAGAAGCGGAAGTCCCGACCCCTTCGTCCGCTCGGTTTGGCGGCGGCGGGCGGTTTGGTCGTGATCCTCGTCATGGTGCAGTTGGTCGCCAGCGATTTTGTGGTCAAAGCATTCTTGCAGCGTGGCCTGGAACGGGCCAACGGGGCGACGGTGGATGTTGGGGACGTTAGTTTGAGCCTCCGTCAGGGAAGCCTGAGGATCCAAGACTTGGCCATGGCCGATCCCGAGGAATTGACCACCGATTTGTTCCGGGCTTCGTCGATTGAGATCGACATCGATCAGGCGGATTTGCTGCGAAAACGCTTTCACATGGAAACCGTTCGCGTGGCGGGCGGTTCTTCAGGTGAACCGAGAACGGTTCCGGGGGTGCGCCACATTCCGCCGGAGCCGCTCCCCCCGCCTCCGCGTGATCCGTCGGAAAAAACCATTGAGGATTACATCCGCGAGGCCCAGGTCTGGCGGGAGCGCATTGCCCAGGTCCGGTCTTGGTTGGAAAAAATTGGCGGGCGGGATGAAACGGATGAAGAGGTGGTCGAGCGTCCCGAAACCCGCCGGGAACGCATTGAGCGGGAGATTGAAGAGAAAGGGTACCGGCGGGTGCGGGCCGACCATTTGATTGAGGGGGCGCCCACCGTTTTGATCACCCTGCTCGCGGCCGACGAAGTGCGCGTTGCCAAACTGGAGGGGGAGACGGTCGATATTCGCGGCGAAAACCTTTCCACCCATCCGGGATTGGTCGAAAAACCGGCCCGCGTGGTCATTCGTTCCAGCGGCGAAACCTTGTTTGCCCAACTGGACCTCGGGGCCGTTTCAGCTTTGGCCGACGGGGAAAACCGATTGCGGTTTCACTACCTCCGATTGCCCGTTGATGCTGTGGCCGGCAATTTGCGGTTTCAAAATCAACCGCCCCTCAGCGGAGGAGAGATGGATGTGCGCATCGACGGAAGCTGGTCCGCCGCCTCCGTGGATTTTCCGTTGAACGTCACCCTGCGCAACACCCGGTTGGCATTGCCGGGGGTGGGGGACACCAGTGTCGAAGAACTCGCGCTTCCGCTCGGCGTGCGGGGACCGTGGGAAAACCCACGCATTATGTTTGACGAGGAAAACCTGGCCGACGCCTTGGTGGCCGCCGGCAAAGCGGAAGCGGCCCGCCGCGTGCGGGCCGAAGCCGACAAGTTGGAAACCGAGGCCCGGGAAAGGGTCGGCACGGAAGTGCGTGAACGCACGCGTGGTTTGTTGGAGGGGTTCCGACCGGGCACCCGCGACGAATCTCCCTGATCAGTTTTCCGCCACCACCGTCGGATCAAAGGAGTTAAACGCGGCCGCGACACCGGCCATGACGGTTGATGCGGCCGCTGCCAAAACCAACCCTCCGGTGATCAGCCCGGCGGTCCAGGAGCCTCCGAGAAACCAGTAGGCGGCAAACCCGCAACCAAACGCACCGCCCAGAATCAGGGCCGCGCAGAGAAGTTTCACCACTCCGGTCAGCATAAGGCGCAGCATGGCCAAAGGGTCGGTGGCGGCGCTTTTCTGCCGCACCGGAAAAAGTAGAAACGCCAGATTTTCCACCCCGATGACCAGTAGATTGACGGGGATCAGCAGCAGGAACGCGCCCAGGGGGACAAACCACAAATCGGGAGCGAAATAAAAAGCGGCGGCCAACGGAATGGATTGGGCAATCAGCAGGAGAAACACCGAGGGCAGCACTTCACCCAAGGCAATTAATCCCGGGCGCACCGGAAGGCTCTTGAGTTGGTCGATGTGCTGAATGTCGCTGCGGAAATCACAGCCGAAGCCTCGTCCGGCACCGATCATGGTGACGATGAGAAGACTCGGAAGCAGCACGACCAGCGCTCCCTCCCCGATATCGGAAAAACCGGTCAGCATTCCGGGCGCCGCCACCAGCGCCACGATGAACAGCAACCCCGGCAGCCGTTGCAGACCGTTTAGGCTTTGTCTCCAGGCGATCGCGCCCATGCCGCCCCAGTGGGGAAAATCCGGGAGCCGGACGCGGGTAAGCACAAATGGTCCGGCGGCACCCCAGTCGCCCGCCTTTACCCGTTCCAGTTTTTGGTCGCTCTTGTAGCTTTCGCGCACGGTTTTGTCGTCAAACCGGGCGGGAAGAGCCAAGCCGAGCCCGGCCAGGAGCAAATTGTAAACAACCAACGCTCCCATCCACGGTCCGAAAACGCCTTGGTGCATGCCGGCAAAAGCCATTCCGAACAATTGAAACGGAAGTGTCGCCACGGCGACGGCAGGCAATGCATTGATGGCCCGCAAGGCGGAGACCGGGTTTTCCGATTCAAACGCGTGCAAAAGTTCAGAAAAAGGAAAGGTGGTGATGGTGTGGGTGATGCCCGCCAGAATAAGTCCGGCCAGCAAAATCGCTCCCGCGCGGAAAACCCGGGGCCGCAGGCCGTTTTTGGCGGTTCGCCAGAGCAGCACCACCACCAGGCCGAGCAGGTAGAGAAACACCATGACCAACCCGACCGCCAGCCAGGTTTTCAGCCAGCCGCCCGCCAGCCAGCGCATCCAGATGGCGATCAGCATGGCGGACAGCATGGAGCCGGACGCGCCCGCAATCATTTTGCAGGCGGTGATTTGCCGGTGGCTGAAGGGCCCGGCCAGCAGAAAAACGATTTCAGGCGGTGTCAGCAATAGCAGGCGGCGCGCTCCCAGGAGGGTGGCCAGAAAGAACAGCAGCAGCGCCGGCGGCATGCCGTGCCGGAGGTATTCCGGCGGAATTTCCATGCCGCGGCCGGCTCCGGCGAGAATGCCGGGAAGGATCATCAAGACCAGCAGGCCCGCGCCCGCCGCCGTGGCCACCGCGTGGGCCGGTTTGGCCATCAGCCGCCGGGTGCGCGCCAGCACGGCTTTGACCCGCAGTCCCAGCAGAAGCAACAAGGCCGGATTCATGACCGGGGAACGGGTGGCGGCGTGTCCGGATCAGCCGGATCCTCTGACTCCGTTAAACGCAGGAAAACTTCCTCCAGGCTTTCGCCCGTCCCCATGAGGAGGCCCCGGGCTTGCTCCATCTTTCCAAAAAAACGGCAACGCCCCCGGTGCATGATCAACAGGTGGTCGCACAACCCCTCGACCAATTGCAGCAAGTGGGAGCTGAGGATGACCGCTGAACCGGTTTGGGCCAGGTTTTGAATGGTTTGCTTGATCAGCACGATACCCCGTGGATCCAGCCCGGTGAGAGGTTCGTCAAACAGCGCGAGTTTCGGCTGATGGAGCAGGGCGCAACAGATGGCCGTTTTTTGGCGCATGCCGCGCGACAGATCGCTGGCGGCCGACTGCTTTTTTTCGCGGAGACTGAAATGGTCCAGCAATTCTTCCGCTTTATCCCGCCAATCCCGAACCCCGTAAGCCCGGGCGGTGAAACGGAGGTGATCCCAAACGGTCAGGGTGTCGAAGAGCCGCGGGTCGTCCGGCACGTAGGCGAGCGCGCGTTTGGCCTCCATGGGCCTCCGGGAGATGTCGTGCCCGTCGATTTCGATCCGACCGGAGGTGGGGGCGAGAATGCCGGTGATGGACCGCAAAGTGGTGGTTTTTCCGGCCCCGTTCGGACCAACCATGCCAAGAATCGCCCCCGGCTGCAGATCGAAGGAGAGGCCGCGCACGGCTTCCGCCTTGTCGTAACTCTTCGAGAAATCGGCAACCCGCAGCACGGGCCCGGCGCGCGCGGGCTCCGCGTTTGATTCTCCGGCGGAAAATTCCATGCCGGAGACCTTTTGCCAAAGTCCAGCGCGCGGCAAGTCCTTACAAGCGTTCCGCAAGAGATTTCGAAACCCGCCAACCGAACCTCCGCATGGCAAACAAATGGAGATTTGCGATCCTTGTCGGCGAATGCTTGTCATTCCGGGTCCGATGGCTAGGTTGGGCGTGGTAAGCTTTTTTGTAACGGTTTGACCGGATGGGGATTTTTCGCGGCGAGGAGCGCGCGAAACACCGTTTCCGGCAGGACCGTCGCCAATGAACGAATTCTTCATTTTTATTTTTGCCATTGTTTTCACGCTGGGTGTCTCCGCGTTTTGTTCGCTGCTGGAGGCCATGATTTTGAGCACGACCACTGCGGAAATCGAGGCTTTGAAAAACAAATCTCCCCGCCGGGGCGTGCTGCTGGAACGGCTTCGGGTGAAACTGGAAGAAACCATTTCAACCATCCTCACCCTGAACACGATCGCCAACACTCTCGGCGCGACCATCGTCGGGGCCATGGCCATGAAGATCTACGGCAACCATTGGCTGGCCCTGGTCTCGGGACTCCTGTCGTTTGGCATCCTGGTCTTTTCGGAAATTTTGCCCAAAAACATCGGGGTGGTTTACCGGGTGCCGTTGCAGGGTTTGCTGGTTTATCCGTTGTTGGTTCTGGTGACCCTGTTGCGGCCAGTGACGGTGCTTTCGGGCTCCCTGGTTCGCACCTTGATTCGTCCCAAGCCGGAATCCGACATGTCGGAAAAGGAGATTTTGCTTCTCGCCCGCCGCGGTGCCAAGGAGGGGCATTTGACCGAAAGCGAAATGGACATGATCTCCAACGCGCTGAGTTTGGACGACATACGGGTGAGTGAAATCATGACTCCCCGCACCGTGGTTACGGCACTGGACGAGGCATTGACCATCGGGGAGGTCTTTCGGCGGTTCCGCAACATTCCCTTTGCGCGCATGCCGGTTTACCGGGAGAGCATCGACGAAGTGGTCGGGCTGGTGCGGCGGCGGGATTTGCTGCAGGCCATGGCCGACGGCCGTGAAAACAAGCGGGTGGCCGATCTTAAACACGAGGTCCATTTCATCCCCGAGACGGTAACCGGGGCGGCGGCCCTGCAAATTTTTCTGAAAACCCACCAGCAACTCGCGGTGGTGGTGGATGAGTTCGGTTCGGTGGCGGGGGTCGTCACCATGGAAGACGTCATGGAACACATTATTGGGCGGGAGATTTTTGAAAAGGATGATCCGGCGATCGACATGCGCGAACTCGCGCGGGCGCGGCACAAGTCGCGCAAGCGCCACCAACACCGGCCGGACGAAGCCTCCGTTTCCACTTGAATACGAACATTTTAGCTCACTGGGTTCATGATTTGGACCCGTTCCTGATTCGTTTTGGCGAAGGGTTCGGCATTCGCTACTACGGCTTGGCCTACGTGCTCGGCTTCCTCATTGCCTACGGCTTGCTTTCCTTTTACCACCGGCGCGGACGCTCGCCGTTGAACGCCGACCAGCAAAGCAACGCCATGCTGGTGCTGTTGCTTGGGGTAATGATCGGGGGACGTCTCGGGTATTTCCTTTTCTATGACAGCGGTGCCCTGCGCGACCCCCTGGCGCTGATCCGGGTTTGGGAAGGGGGGATGGCCAGTCACGGCGGATTTCTCGGGGTGGCGGCCGCGTTTTTCTGGATTGCCCGGCGGGAAAAGATTTCCGTTTTCCGGCTTTCGGACATTCTGGTAACGGTGGTGCCGCCGGGTTTGTTTCTGGGCCGCGTGGCCAACTTCATCAACGGAGAACTCTACGGGAAAGTGACCTCGGTACCGTGGGCGGTCCGCTTTCCGCTGTCCACTCCGGAGGGAACGCCGCCCGAGTTGATCGAACCGCGCCACCCCTCCCAGCTCTACGAAGCCGGATTGGAAGGGCTGGCGATCTTTATTTACCTGCAAATCCGCTTTTGGAAATCTTCCGTGACGCGCGTCACTCCGGGGCAGTTGGCCGGTGAATTTCTCATCGCCTACGCGGCGGCGAGGATTTTTTGCGAGTTCTTCCGTGAACCGGACGCCGACCTGATTCTCGGCATGAGCCGGGGGATCTTTTATTCGATCTTTCTGCTGGCGGGAGGCGCCGCCGTCATCGTCATCGCCCGCCGCCGGGCTTCGCGGGCATGATTCACATCATCCTTTTCCAGCCGGAAATCCCGCAAAACACCGGCAACATCGGCCGCCTGTGCGCGGTCACCCGTTCGCGCCTGCACCTGATCCACCCTCTCGGGTTTACGATCACCGACCGACACCTCAAGCGCAGCGGCATGGATTATTGGCACTCCCTCGACCTGCGCCACCACGAAAGCTGGGCCGCCTTCCGCGCCTCGCCCGACGGCCCCCGGCGAATTTGGTTGTTCACCACCAAGGCCGGGCGGGTGTATTGGGATGCTGCCTTCTCCGACGGGGACGGGTTGCTCTTCGGGCGCGAAACCTCCGGCTCTCCCGACTGGCTGCACCGGGAGGTTGGCCCGGAATGGTCGCTCACCATTCCCCGTTACAACGAGGAGATGCGTTCCCTTAATCTCTCGACCAGCGTCGGCATCGCCGCCTACGAGGCACTGCGGCAGTTGCGGCCTTGAAATCCGCCCGGGTCCGCCGCAACGTGAAGAAATGAAGTTGGGGAGAGATAATGCGGGCCGGAGAGGCGCTCTCTTTTCGGCCCGGACATGGCTGTGGACGCTCTTGTTACTGGCGTGCTGGGCACCGGCGGCGCGGGCCCATCCGGTCTCGCTGACGGTGGCACTGGTCAACGCCCGCGAAGACGGGGTGGTGGTCGATTTCAGCATGATGGTCGAGGATCTGATCCTCTATTACTGGATGGAAACAGGGGACGATTTTCGGTTTCCGCAGGCGGATTTAAAGGCACGGGCCCGCGGCCACGCGGAGTTTCTTTTGCGCCACCTGCAATTGATGGACCGCGACGGCAACCGCTTCGAGGGAAGCTTGGTTGACATTGACTTCTCGGATTTGCCGGAGGAGGGGGTTCACATTGATGAACTGATGGCGCATTCGCTGGTTTACCGTTTCACCTACGCGTATTCCGGAGAGCTTCCGGATTTCCTTACCGTGGCCCAAAATTTTGGCGGCGATGAACCGGCGGTTCCCGCCGAGATGAGGGTTCGGCTTTTTCACCACGGCGTGTTGATGGACACCGCAACTCTGGCGCACGGCAACGCCCATACCACGCGGTTGGATTGGGGCGCCGGGTGGGAGCGCGCGGCCGACAATCTGGAGGAGGCTCGCGCGCGGTTGCGCCAGCGGCGGGAGGAAACACTGGGCATCACCAGTTACAGCTCGGTTTACAGCTTTGTTTATGTGACCGACACGGAAGTTCGGCACGAGGTGCTGGTGCCGTTGCTCACCCTGGAGACCTGGCTTCCGCTGGAACGGGAAAATCCCGAGCGGATGACTGTAAGCGAACAACGGGCCACCGCCGGGGACATTCTTGAATTTTTCCGCCGCCACAACCGGATGGAAATCGACGGGGAGCCGGTTGAACCCGCGTTGGACCGGCTCCAGTTTTTCGGTCCGGAAATCCAAGATTTTGCCCGTCGCGCACCGGAGCGCGATGTCACGGTTTTCAGCGCGCGGGTGGGCGTGATTCTCTCCTTCCCTACCGGGCGATCGCCCGAAACCGTCGCCATGCGCTGGGATCATTTCACCGAGACGATGCCCCGGTTGCGTTCGGTCTTTTATTATTTCGAAGACGGTTTGCAAGGGGTCGAGTTCACTCCCGCCCGCGCTGAATTTGTTTGGGAGAACCCCGGAGGGCGGGGTCCGGCGGAGTTGCTGGACGTTCCCTTGCCGGAGCGGGTTCCGCCCATGCGGCTTCCGGTTTTCAGCATCGTTTTGATTGGAATGGGGGTGGCGGGCGGCATCGGTTGGTGGCGGGCCGACCGGCGCGGCGTCCGGCTCGGGTGCGCGGCGGCGGCGGTCGCGTTGGTGTTGGCGGCGGCCCTGATCCATCCGCGCGGGAGCGTTCCGTTGGAGAACCCGTTAGCCCGGCCGCCGCCGGTGGAAAACGGGGAAGCCCTTTTTGCGAAATTGCACCACAATCTTTACCGGGCTTTTGATCACCGGCGGGAGGATCGGATTTACGATGTGCTGGCCGCCACCGTGGCCGGCCCCCTGCTGGAAGAGATCTACCTGCAAATTCGCCGGGGACTGGTCATGGAGGAGCAGGGCGGAGCCGTTTCGCGGATTCGCTCAATGGAGTTGAAAGAGGTGAACCCGCTGCCCGGCAACGGCGCGGGGCGTCCGGCGTTTTCGGTGCGGGCCGATTGGACGGTTACCGGCACGGTGGAGCATTGGGGGCATTTCCACACCCGCACCAACCGCCACCAAGCCCGCTTCGACCTGACCGGTTTGGAGGAGGGGTGGCGGATTACCGGCTTCGAACCGCTGGCGGAAGAACGGGTGGGCCTGCAAATCGGCCTCCGCAGGTAATTCATTGTGAACATCGACGTTTCCCAATTGGTTTTCCGCTATCCCTCCCGTGATTTTGAGTTGCGTTTGCCCCGTCTTCGGGTGGAACCCGGAACCGCCGCCGCCGTGATCGGTCCGAGCGGCAGCGGTAAATCAACCTTGCTTCGGTTGATCGCGGGTATTCAGGTTCCGGATGCTGGAAAAATCCAACTGAACGACACCACCGTTTCCGCGCTTGGGGAAGCCGCCCGCCGCAAATTCCGCATCGGCAACATCGGCATGGTGTTTCAGGATTTTCAACTGTTGGAGTATTTGAACGTGGAGGAAAACCTGCGGTTGCCGTTCCGCATTCATCCCTCATTGCGCTGGACGTCTGCGGCCCGCCGGCGGATGGAGGAGTTGGTGGAGGGGATGGGGCTTGGGGAAAGGCGCCGCCACCGGCCGGGGGAGCTTTCCCAGGGAGAGATGCAACGGGTGGCCATCGGGCGCGCCCTCATGACCGGGCCCCGGTTGATTTTGGCCGACGAACCAACCGGCAATTTGGACCCGGCAACCGGCGACCGGGTGTTGTCCATCCTGTTCCGCGAGGCCAAGCGGCTGGGTTCCACCTTGCTGGTGGTGACCCACGAGCGCAAGTTGGCCGAGGAGTTTGGGCAGGTGATCGATATGGCCAACCTGCCCATGGAGGAAACACGGTGACGCGCCTGCTTCCTTTGATCGGCCGCTACCTTTGGTTTCACCGGGGCAAAACCGTGATTCTCACGGTCTGCCTGACCACCGCCCTCTACGCGCCACTGGCCGTGCATTGGCTGGTGGGGGTGTTGCAAACGGAAATGGTGCAACGGGCCGACGCCACTCCGGTGGTGATCGGTTCGGCGGGGAGCCGGTTTGATCTGACCCTGCACGCGTTGTATTTCCGTGCCGATTTTCCCGGAACCCTTCCGCAATCGGTTGTCGGCGAAGCGGCCGCCCGCAATCCGGGCACGGTGGTTCCCTTGTTCATCCGCCACCGGGCGCGCGGGTTTCCGGTGGTGGGGACCAGCTTGGATTACTTTGATTTTCGCGGCCTCGCGATGGAGGAGGGGGACCGCCCGGTCCGCCTGGGGGACGCGGTGATCGGCTGGGAGGTGGCGCGGGATTTGGACATCGGCGCGGGAGACCGCCTGCG
>PXDN01000052.1 GCA_003566375.1 Opitutia bacterium | reverse complement strand
CCGTCATCATCCAATACAGCTGCTCGAATCGGGCCATTTGTTCCCGGCATCCCTCCCATGCTGATCCAGTTTTCGTCGCTGAAGGTGGGGTCGATGCGCACCGGATACGTTGCGCCCGCGTCGGCCACCAGGATCGCCAGCCGATCCGCGGCGGCGACTTCGATGCGCGCCGGCAGGACGCGTCCCTCGGCGTCCTCCACGTGCAACCGGCTGTAGGCGATGTGGCGTCCTGAGTTTTCCAGGACCAGGCGCGCGCCGAAATCCGTCGTCTCCGCCCGCGCGCCATCGACCTTCAGCTCGACCCGCAGTTCGCCCTCCCCTTCCGGGTGCTCCAAAACGAGGAAATCCTGCCGCACCCCGTCCATGCTCGTCGAGTATTCCTCGATAATCCCGGGGCGGATGTAACGGACGAGGCCGTCATGGCGCAAAACCCGGCCAGTGGGTTCCAACCCGGAATGCTCCACAGGAGACGGCAACGAGGGTGCGTATTTGGACTGCGCGGACATGTCCGCGCTTTTCATGGGGCGACATGTTGCCCGAATCCAAAGCGGCGACGTGTCGCCGCACTCCAAGGCACTGGGCGAGAAATCCTGCCCGGAGAACCTTGAACCCGGAATACTGAACTTCGAACGGCCCAACGCCGCGGCCACCACCCGGAAGCGATCCGCCTCCGCGTTCTCCACCGTCGATTCCAGCCAGAGCCCCTCCGGCGTCGCCTCGCCGCGCAGTCGCTGGAACACAGAGTGAATCACCGCGCCTTCCCCGTGCGCCAGGATCGACAGGCCGTCGCCTTCGTAATCCGCCCCCGCCCGTGCCCCGATCTCCGACCACGGGATCGGGCCGGAGTCAGGCTCCTCCTCCATCAAGGGTTGGGCGGCAACAAACGGTAACGCGGCGGGGAACACCAAAGCAACGAAGAGGGAAAGGGCTCGATGGTTCATGGTTGGATTTTGGTTGAAAATGGGAATTGAATCAGGGGCAAACCACACTGCCCACCTGGCAATATCACCTTCTTACCAAACTCTCGCTACCATTCCGTTTGCGGTTCACCCGACAGCTCAATTTTGGGTGCCCCCCGCCGGGCGGCGAACGCAGTCCGGCGAGTCGATGTTTTCCGTTTCCCGCCGTGTAACGGGGGCCTCAGCCGACGGAGAGCAGGTTGCGGGCGGCTTCGGTCACGGCTTGGGCGTGGATGCCGAGATGCTCCATTACCTGATCGCCCGGGGCGCTGAGTCCGAAACGGTCGATGCCGACCACCGCCCCGTCGAGACCGACGAATTGGTGCCAAAGCCCGGTCACCCCGGCTTCCACGGCCACGCGCTTGCGGCAGGCGGCCGGGAGAACCGATTCGCGGTAGGCCGCGTCCTGGCGGGCGAAGCGTTCGAACGACGGCAAGGAAACCACCCGGATGCCGTCACCCAATTCCCCCGCGGCGGCAAGCGCCACTTGCAGTTCGCTGCCGGTGGCGAGCAGGATCAGCCGCAAATCCCCCTTCTCCTGGCGGGCGATGTAGCCGCCTTTCAGCACGCCTTCGCGGCGTTGGGCGACGGGAATTTCATTCAGGTTCGGCACGTTTTGCCGGGTCAGGATGAGGGCGACCGGCCCGTCGGCGCGGGAGATGGCGGCGGCGAAGGCCCCCGCCGTCTCTTCGGGATCGGCCGGACGGATCACGTCCAGCCCGGGTATCAGGCGCAGCGAGCTGGTGGTCTCCACCGGCTGGTGGGTCGGCCCGTCCTCCCCGACCCCGACCGAGTCATGGGTGAAGATATGGAATATCGGCAGATGGGACAGAGCCGCCAGCCGGATGCTCCCCCGCATGTAATCGGAAAAGGTCAGAAAGGTCGCCCCCGAAGGAATGAACAGGCCGTCATAGCCGAGTCCGTTGACGATGGCGCCCATGGCGTGCTCGCGGATGCCGAACCGGAAGTTGCGGCCGGAGGGATTGTCGCGGGTGAAATCTCCTAGGTCTTTCAGGTAGTTTTTGGTCGAACCGAACAAGTCGGCGCTCCCCGTGACCAAGGTCGGCACCGCCTTGGCCAGCGGTTGCAAAACCTCTCCCCCGGCGGCGCGGGTCGCCAGTTTGGCATCGGCGGAAAACTCCGGAATCTTTGCCAGCAATTCTTCAGCGGTCGGACGCCGCCCGGCCTCGGCGGCCTCCAGTTCGGCGGCCTTTTCGGGATGGGCCTTTTGCCAGGCCTCGAAGGTCCGCGTCCACGCGGCGTGCTGTTCCTCAAGGTGCTTGCCGTGTTCGGCAAAATAGGCGCGGACCTCGTCGCTTACGTAAAACGTCTCTTCCGGCAGGCCGAGCCCCTTGCGGGAGGTTTCGGCGAACTTCGCCCCGCCTTCGCCGTGGGCTTTCCAAGTCTTCTCGACTTCGGGAATGCCCTTGCCGACCACGGTGGTGGCGATGATCAGTTTCGGGCGTCCGTTGGCGTTGGAGCGGGCCTTTGCCAAACTGGCCGCAAACGCCTCCATGTCGTGCCCGTCCACCTCGTCCACATCGTATCCGAGCGCCTCATACAGCTTGGCGGTGTCCTCGCTCTGGGTCTCCTCCGCCTGGGCGTCGAGGGTGACGGCGTTGTTGTCGAAAATGAGAATCAGGTTGTCCAAACCGAAGTGCCCGGCGTAGGCCGTGGCCTCGCGGGCGACGCCCTCCTGCAGACAGCCGTCGCCGGCCAGGCAAACCACCCGCCCGTCGAAGATGGCGTGCTCGGCGGTGTTGTAACGGGCGGCGGCCATTTTCAACGAAACCGCCATCCCGACGGCGTTGCCGACACCCTGGCCGAGAGGCCCGGTGGTGGATTCCACGCCGGGAGCTTCCCCGAATTCCGGATGCCCGGGGGTGGCCGAGTGCAATTGCCGGAAATTCTTGATCTCCTCCATCGGCAGGTCGAAACCGGCCAAGTGCAACCAAGCGTACATAAACATGCTGCCGTGCCCGGCGGAGAGAACAAACCGGTCGCGGTTGAGCCAGCGGGGATGGTGGGGGCAAACCCGCAAGGCGTGACCGTAGAGGACCGCCCCCATCTCCGCGCAACCAAGGGGAAGGCCGAGGTGGCCGATTCCGGCCTTGTGGATGGCGTCAATGGCGAGACCGCGCGCCTGGGTGGCGGCTTGACTCAGGACGGCGGTGTTGAGTTGTCGGTTGGTGGATTGGTTGGTTGACATGAAACGGAATGAAATGAACGAAAAAGACGCCCGCGGAGCCGGATGACGCCCGCCGGGAACAATGAAAAGAACCAGTTAAATCCCGCCCGCCGCAAGCCGCAAGCCCGAAGGGCGCGGAAACGGAGGCAACGCGCATCCGGATGTTATCGCCCGCCGATGTGAGCCATATCGGAGGGAAACGCTTCCCCAAAAAGGCGACAATAATTTTAGCAGCTGCTAAAATTATTGTCGCTTTACCGGAGGAGGAGTTCTTTGCCGAAACGGGTTCCCTTTCGCCGCCTCAATCGGTCAACAGCAGGCGCACCCGGAAAAATTGCCCGGCGGGCCAGCCGTCGCCGTGCTGAATCCGGATAGTGGTCCACAAGCGCTCTCCCCATGCCTCTACCGCTACCGTTTCCCATTCCTCCAAGAGAGTCCACTCCCCTTCGGGACTGTCGGCGGTCTCCACCAAAAAGCCGAGGTCGGCGGCCCCGGAAGGCTGGGGAATGGTGAGGGTGAGCCACTGTTCCGTGAACCCGTAACCGGGTACGGTCTCCCGCCCGACGCGCGGCCGGGCGAGACCGCCGGGGTCCGGCCCCGGGCCGAATCCGTAGCGCTGCAAATTGGTGATGCCGTCGCCAAGCGGCTCGGCCAGAGGAGAGATTTTTCCAGGATCCTCCAAATCATCGACAGCGAGAGGCGAGCGTTCCATCAGCCAGGTGGCGTAATCCATCGGCAAAGCCACCGCAATCGGTGGACCGAGGGAGGCGCCGGCCGCGTTGGCAACCCGCAACCGGTAGGAACCGGCGTCCCGAGGTTGCAGGTCGGTCAAATCCAGCGCGGGACCGGTTTCGCCGGGCAAATCGATGCCGTCCTTTTGCCATTGATACACGAACGGACCCGCTCCGGAAATCCCGGGAACTTCCAGCCGCAGGTCCCCGCCTTGCTCCCCCAGGTGAACCAGCAGGCTGCCGTCGGGAGTCACCGGAATCGCCGGGGGCATGAAAATTTCGAGCATCGTGCCGTCGGCCAGTCCGGCATATACCCCGTCCAAGGCGGTAACGTCGAAGCCGGTGCCGAGGTCGATCTCCTCCCACGCTTCGGCGTCGCCGGACCGGAATAACCGGCCTTGACGCGAACCGATGAGGAACCCGGCGGGCGAGGCAGTCACCCCGGTCACGGCATGAATGCCGTCGAGACTCCGCCGCACCCAGCGCTCACCGGTTTCGGAAACCAGAACCAATCCTCCTTTCCCGGCGATGACAAACCGGCCCCGCCCGTAAGCCGCCCCGGCGAGAGCGTCGTCGAGGCGTTGGGTGGCGATCCTCCAATCGGCACCGTCATCCGAATACAAGATGGTGCCGTCGTGCCCGGCGGCCACAAACCGTCCGCCGCCGTGAACCAAAGCGCGGAAGGAGCGGCCGGGCGCGCCCCCCGCCGGTGATTTGGGCCGGATGCCACTGGTTCAAGTCGTCCGAATAGAACAACGCTCCGTTCGCCCCGGCAATCACCGCGCGTCCGTTTCCATCGTCGGCCACCGCATCGAAAAACAGGTCGAAGTCCGGCGCGGGTTTTACCGGCCATTCCCATTTGCCGTTGCGGTAAACGGCCAGTTTCCCCCTCCCTCCGGCGACCAGCCACGTCTCTTCATTCAACGCCGCCAGCCGCAACGGCGCGTCATGGGGGACGCGGGCGATCCATTGCCAGCGGTTCTCCTCCAACCGGAAAATCCGTCCGAGCCGGTCCATGGCGAGATGATCCTCTCCGGCCCCGGCAATCGACAATATCCGTTCGGACGCGTCGGTTTCGGCCAATTCATAATACGGGGTGCCGTAAACCCCGACGAAACGACCGTTCACTTCCTGAATGTCCGAAAAGCCGGGCGGCATGGTTCGTTCGACCGGAATGATCCGATCCACCCAATCCCGACCGTTGACGGACGTTTTGACGTTTATCACTTCGGAAAGCGATTCCGTAGTAAAAACCGTCCACCGCGGCAACGGGCGGGCTCCGTCCCGCCCGTTGGCAAGCCCGCGTTCCTTTCGCCGGGCCTCTCCCGGGGTGGTTACAAAATTTTCTCGGAAACCGGGTCGAAGAGATGGGCGCGCTCCATATCCAACACCAGCTTGACCTTGTCGTTGATGGCAAACCGGTCGGTGCTGCGAACGCGGGCGATGAACGAGTGGGCGCCGGTGTCGAGATACAAGTAGGTTTCGGAACCCATCGGTTCGGAAATTTCCACCACCGTCTCCAGAGTGTGGTTGGGATTGAAATCGGAAACCGTTAGGATGTCCGCTATGTCCTCCGGCCGGATGCCAAACACAATTTCCTTGTCCACAAAAGGAGCGCCCTTGCGGGAAAGGGTATCGCTGAGGTGAATCTTGAACCCTTTATTCCCGGAATGGTTTTCCTCGAAAACGAGATTGTTGCCGCCCCGGGACAACCGGCCGCGGAAAAAATTCATGGGCGGGGTGCCGATGAAACCGGCCACGAACATGTTTTTCGGATGGTTGTAGAGTTCGAGCGGTTCCGCCACCTGCATGATATCCCCGTCTTTCATCACGGTGATCCGGTCCCCCATGGTCATGGCCTCGACCTGGTCATGGGTCACGTAAATCATGGTGGAGGCGAGACGGGCGTGCAGTTTGGAAATCTCCGTGCGCATGGAGACCCTCATCTTCGCGTCTAGATTGGAGAGGGGTTCGTCAAAAAGGAAAACCTTGGGCTTGCGGACAATCGCCCGCCCAACCGCGACCCGCTGCCGTTGGCCCCCCGAGAGCGCCTTGGGCTTGCGTGCGAGCAGGGGTTCAATCCCGAGGATGGCGGCGGCGTCATTGACCCGCTTGCTGATTTCCTCCTTCGGGTATTTCCGCAGTTTCAAGCCGAAAGCCATGTTGTCGTAAACCGACATGTGAGGATAAAGGGCGTAGTTTTGAAAAACCATCGCGATGTTGCGGTCCTTGGGCAAAACATTGTTGATCACCCGGCCGTCGATGGAAATTTCCCCGCTGGTGATTTCCTCCAGACCCGCGATCATGCGCAGGGTGGTCGATTTTCCGCAACCGGAAGGGCCGACAAGAACCATGAACTCCCGGTCTTCGATGGTTAGATCAATGCTGTTGACGGCGCGCACCCCGGGGCCTTTGCCGTCGGGATAAATTTTGACGAGGTCTTTGATAAGAACTTTTGCCATGTTCGGATTGTGGAGAAAAAGCTGTTTTGATTAACCGCCCGGGAGGCTCTTTGGTGAAGAATCCCGGCGTTCGTCAAAGTCCCCGTTGCGGGTAGGGAGGTCAATTCTTTTTGTAACCACAAAACCGCATGAAAGAAGCCCGGCCCGCTTCGCACTCCACGAAACCAGCGAAAAAAGAAGCGGAACCCCTGCTTGAAAAAAATGAATACAAACTGAAAAAAACGGTTGAATTGTGAATAACTTGTATTTAGGTTCTCAATTCAAAAGTTCAAACTTTCGACTTCCCAACCGGCAAAGTTCGACAACAGTAACCAACAAACAAGGACAACTCACCATGGCCACATCGAAAGGCAACAACTCCCCGCTGACGTTCGATCTAAAGGAAGCTCTCTTGACCGAGATCGAATCGTATCAGCGCAAAAACGGCATTCGCTCCAAGAGCGAAGTCATCCGCATAGCGCTGGAGCATTTTGATTTCGCGGCTTACCAGCCCGCTCCAGAGGAGCACACTCAAATTTCGGTTCGCCTGCCTCCCGGGCGAAAACGCGAACTGACCAAGCTTGCAAGGCAGAAGAAAGTGAGCCTCGGCGAACTTTTGCGCACTGCCTTGTCGTCTCTTCCCAAAAACCCGCCAAGGGGAAAGGGAGATAATAACAACAACCCAGGTAGTACCGTGATTAAAAAGAAAGCTGCAAAAGCCAAAAAGCCGGCCGCGAAGGCGGCGAAAACCACTGCCCGCAAGGCCACTCCAAAGGCCGTGAAGTCAAAGGGCAAAGCGAGCGCCGCCAGCAAAGCGGCGGCGTCTCCGGTGGCCAAGGCAAAAAAGCCCGCCGCCAAAAAACCGGCCGCTAAAAAAGCGGCAGCCAAGAAACCGGTCGCCAAAAAAACCGCCGTGAAAAAGACGGCGGTGAAAAAGGCTCCGGCTAAAAAAGCCGCTCCCAAGGCCGCCACGGCCAAGAAACCGGCGGCGAAAAAACCGGTGGCCAAAAAACCGGTGGCCAAGAAACCGGCCGCCAAAAAGCCAGTGGTGAAAAAGGCGGCGGCCAAGAAGGCGCCGGCCAAAAAGACAACCGCCAAGAAACCGGCAGCCAAGAAATAAGCACCGGTTTCCCAGCCATCACACCGCGCGGGGAGACCTGTTCCTCCCGTTGCGGCAGGCGCGGTTCCTTTTGAATCGCGATCTTATTTTCTTGCCAGCCCGGACGTCATGTTCTGGGCTGGCAAGCCGTTTTCAGGCACCTGCGGGCGCTTCCGGCGGAGCCTTTTATTGTTTTAGAGATCAGCATGAACAGTCAGAATCCTCTTTCCGTTTGGGCGCGCAACATCGCCCCTTCTCCAACGCTGGCGGTGGACGCCAAAGCCAAAGCCCTGCTCGCGGCCGGCGAAGATGTTTGCGGCTTCGGGGCCGGCGAACCCGATTTCGACACGCCTGAATTCATCAAGGAAGCCGCGGTGAAAGCCCTGCGGGAGGGGAAAACCAAATACGCTCCCGCCGCCGGCCTGCCCGACCTGCGGGCCGCTCTGGTGGAAAAGTTCGCCCGCGAAAACGGCATCCCCGGTTTGGAGCCATCCCAAATGGTGGTGAGCCCCGGCGGCAAATACTCCTGCTACCTGGCCATCCTCGCGGTTTGCGGCCCGGGTGACGAGGTCCTTGTTCCGGCGCCTTACTGGGTCAGTTATCCCGAAATGGTGAAATTGGCCGGAGCCACTCCGAAATTTCTTTTCGCCGGAGACGATGCTGACTTTAAAATCACGCCCGCGCAGCTCCGCGATGCCGTGACTCCAAAAACCAAATTGCTGATTTTGAACAGTCCCTCCAATCCCACCGGAACGGTTTACACCCGCGCGGAGCTTGAGGCGTTGGTGGCGGTGGCGGTGGAAAACAACATCCTGCTGTTGTCGGATGAAATCTACGAACACCTGCTCTACGACGGGGCGGCCCACGCCAGCCCGGCCTCCTTTGGAAAGGAAGCGGCCGCGGCCACCATCACGGTCGGCGGCTTCAGCAAGAGTTTTTCCATGACCGGTTGGCGGCTGGGAACGCTGATGGCTCCCAAGGCGATCGCCGCGGCGGTGGCGGATTTGCAAAGCCAAACCACCTCCAACGCGACCACCTTCGCCCAATATGGAGCCTTGGCCGCCCTGCGCGACCCGAAGGCTTCCGGCGAAGCCATTGCCTCCATGCTCCAAGTTTTCGACCGCCGCCGCATTCGCCTTCACGAAGGCCTGACGGCGATCAAGGGGATCCGTTGCACCCGCGCCCGCGGAGCGTTCTACCTGTTTCCCAACATCGCCTCCTTCGGACTCTCCTCCACGGAGTTTTCCGCGAAACTTCTGGAATCCGAAAAAGTCGCGGTGGTCCCAGGGGTGGCTTTCGGTGCAGATGAGTACGTTCGTCTCAGCTACGCCACCTCGGACGGGGTTATTGAAAAAGGATTGGAACGGATGGCCCGTTTTTGCGCCGGACTGTGATTTTGCGCGAACCGGAACCTCGGCTCAATCGGGGGAATCGTTTCTCCAAGAGCGGGTGAACATCATGCGGCGAAGAAGGCGTTCCGTTTGCCTGGGATCGCTGTCGGAAAAACGGTTATCGGAGGACGCCTGCAACGCCCCGTATTCCGAGGAGAGTCGGACCTCCCGCCACAGGGCGCGTTCCTGACGCAACAGCTCGGCGCGCTCGGTGGAATCCCGCTCGGCCCGCTGCCGGGCGCGGCGCACGCCGCGAAATTCGTTCACCAATTCACGGGCCTCGGCTTCAAAGGCCCGCAACTCGGGAGAGCCGTCGGCCAACTCGCGCCAGTTGCCGGTGAACTCCCGTAATTGCCGCTGGGCTTCGCGCCGCCGTTCCGCCCGCGAGCGCCGTTCTCCTCCTCCCCCGGCTTCCGCCTCCATCTCGGCGATGGTCGCGGTGGCGAGCCGCAACTCAAACGCGCCGTCGTCCCCATAATGAAGCACCAAATGATTGGCATCGGCGTGAAACTCGCCGATTTCCAACCCGTGAAACAATTCGCCCGCCGCCACCCACACGGCAGTCCCCAAATCCGGATGATGCAAGCTGTAGTGGGGCACGCCATCGAACGAAATCACCGATCTCAATTCCAACCCGTCCATCACATTCTCCGGTGCCATGTCGGCGGCATCGTCGTCGGCCGCCACCACGGCAACCGGCATGGCCAGCGTGAGGCACGCGGCAAAGATGGAGACAAAGGGAGCGTTTGGCATGTTCATGGCATGGGAAATGGTAAAGACTCAATCGGCGATTCAAAAAACAACGTCTGAAAAGACCATGCCTCTTCCCCACACGAACTCAACCCCTTTGGCCATTTTGGAGCACCCGGAAGCAGGGGGTCAGCGCCAAAAAGCGCTTTCACGAACTCATCGCCAATCCGGTGAACCGTGAAAAAAATCCCGCCGGTAATTTCCAAAATTGAGCACACCTGTCCCGCCAAAGCACTTGGCGTGGGAGGATGGCAACAGGCTCCCATATTCCACTCTCGGACCTCTTGGCATCCACGGCTTCATCTCACACCCACAGGGTAGCTGGAAAATATGAAATATGACCAATGTCATCTTTTCTCCCTCCGTGACGGAACGCAGAGCCATCCGTCAACCACAACCCACAAGACCTGACCCTTTTTGCCGGTTCGGCCAAATCGACTTTCCAACAGATCCGCATCAAGTTGCTGAAAGTGGCCGGGCGGGTGAAGCGGATGAAAACGCGGATACGGTTTCACCTGCCCTTGTCCTTTGAGTTCAAAGAAATTTTCGTCCGTGTGGCGAATGCCGCCGCCGCTCAACACAACCCCTCGCCTTGACCCGGCCGGGCGGTCTCCCCCGCCCGAAATCCGGGGAGGTAAGGTGAGCTGTG
>PXDN01000219.1 GCA_003566375.1 Opitutia bacterium | reverse complement strand
GAGGAACGCCGCCGCCTCGCCGGGGAAGCCCTCGAACGGCAGGGACGGGAAGAAGAACGATTGCGCGCGGTTCTCGCCGAACAGGAACGGGCGGAGGAAGCCGTCCGCGCCCGCGGCGGTTCCCCACCCTACGATTACCGCCGCCGCGCCCATCAACGGCTGAGTGGTTATCTCGAACAGGAACAACCCGCACCCCGCGATTAAAACAAGACGCCGGGGCGTCGCGGGTCATACTTCATAAATTTCCGTATTTAGGATCAGGGCCACCAACCCGACCGGTATGAAAATCACGGTGACGGTGACAAAAATCAAAATGACCAAAAGCAAAAATTGATGCCCTGAGGATCCGATGAGTCTCATGCGGTAACGTTTCATGGGGTTCCACCCTGCCACGACCCGCGTTGTGGGTAAAGTCCGCGTTTATAGCGGAAAAACAAACATGGACGATTCATCACGAAAAATCCGGCACGGGCAACTATCGTTTCTCCCTTGCTCGAAGCCAGGCTTTTTCCAGTTCGACAATGAGGAAGACGACCAGACCGCCGATTCCGATCCACAACCACAGCAACGGCGGCAGCGGCTCGGTGCGGAAGAGTATTTGCATTGGCCCGAAATAGGTAAATAGAAGCTGCAAAAACAGAATCACCCCTATCGCCAGCAAAACCACGGGATTACCGGTGAGATCGCGGAAACTGAGGGAGGACCGCAGCAGAAAACGGCTGTTGAGAAGGTAAAAGACCTGCCCCACAATCAGGGCGTTGACGGCCGCGGTGCGGCTGAGTTCCACTCCGGCGCCCTGTTGTTGCATCCAAAAAAAGAAGCCGAAGGTCATGCCGAGCAACAGAATCGACACAAACCCGACCCGCCAGACGCCGAACGCGTTCAGCAATGGCCGGTTCACTCTGCGGGGAGGCCGGCGCATCACATCGGGCTCCATGGGCTCGAACGCGAGGGCGAGGGCCAGGGTAACCGCCGTCACCATGTTTACCCAGAGAATTTGCGGCGGGGTGATCGGCAACACCATGCCGAACAGGACGGCCGCCATGATGGTGAGAGCCTGGGCTCCGTTGGTGGGCAGGATGAAAAGAAGCGCTTTCTGAATGTTGTCGTAAACCGTGCGCCCCTCCCGCACCGCCGCTGTGATGGAGGCGAAATTGTCGTCGGCCAACACCATTTCGGAAGCTTCCTTGGAAACCTCGGTCCCCTTAATGCCCATGGCAACGCCAACATCGGCCTGCTTTAAGGCGGGCGCGTCGTTTACCCCGTCTCCGGTCATGGCCAAAATGTGCCCCTCGGCCTGCATGGCCCGCACAAGGCGGAGTTTGTGCTCCGGACTTGACCGGGCGAACACGTCCACATCGGCGCAGACGGTCCGCAATTCGTCGTCCGACATCTCCTCCAGCTCGACTCCGGTTTGAACGGTTTTCCCGTCGCCGATTCCCAGCTTTTGCGCGATGCTCACCGCCGTGGTGGCGTGATCCCCGGTGATCATGGTCACGCGGATTCCTCCCCCGTGGCACTCTGCCACCGCATTGACGGCCTCCTCGCGGGGCGGGTCCATGATCCCGGTCAAGCCGAGAAAAACGAGGTCACGCGGGAGGGAGTCCGCGTTCAGGTCACCGGATTTCGCTTGGCATTCCGGTTGCCAGGCGAGGGCCAGCACGCGTTCGCCCCGGCGGGCCATCACGTCTCCCTTCTCGCGCCAATGGCCGGCGTTCAAAGTTTCGGTGGAACCGTCGGCTTTGGCTTGGCGGTCGCAATGGTTCAAGATCACCTCGGGGGCGCCTTTCACCAGCAAAAACCGTTTACCGCCCTCCCCTTCGTGCAAGGTGGCCATGAACCGGTGTTCCGATTCAAACGGAACCGCGTCCATCCGCGGGTGGCGTTGCTTCAACGCCTCACCGTCGTGACCGGCTTTTCCTCCCATGGCAAGCAGGGCGCCTTCGGTCGGATCGCCGTGCAACACCCAGCCTTCGCCGGTTTGTTCCAGAACCGCTTCCTGGCAAAGCAATGACACGAGGGCGATTTTCTCCAAAACCCCGTCCGACCCGGCGTCCGACCCGGAGGCGGACCGAATTTCACCCTCCGGCCGGTATCCCTCCCCGGTGATGTCGTAATCGTGTTCAGCCGTCGCCACTGAAACCGCCATCATTTCGTTGCGGGTAAGCGTGCCCGTTTTATCCGAGCAGATGCGGGTCACCGAACCAAGCGTCTCCACCGCCGGCAAACGGCGGATGATCGCCTTGCGGCGGGCCATGCGCTGCACGCCGATTGCCAGGGTGATCGTGATGATGGCCGGCAGACCTTCCGGGATCGCCGCCACCGCCAACCCCACCACCGCCAAAAACATTTCCCCCCACAAGTAGTCGCGAAAAAACACGCCAAAAAGCAACGTCAGCAAACCGGCTCCAAGGATCACCACGGTCAATATCCGCGCAAAGCCGGCAATTTGACGCAAAAGCGGTGTTTGCAGGCCCCGCACTCCCGAGAGCATGCTGTTGATGCGCCCCAGTTCGGTGTGCGCGCCTGTCCCCACCACCACGGCGGTGGCACGCCCGGAAACCACCAGGGTGCCCGAATAAACCATCCCCTTGCGGTCGCCCAGACTGGCTTTCTCCTCCACCGGATCGGTTTCTTTGCCAACCGGCACCGACTCTCCGGTGAGAGCGGCCTCCTCAACCCTCAGGTTCCGAACCTCCACCAAGCGCGCGTCGGCGGGAACTTTGTCGCCGGATTGCAGGTGGATGACATCCCCCGGAACCAACTCCTCAGCCGGAAGGGTCCGGGTCTTCCCACCGCGCGTGACGCTTGCATCCGCGGAAAGCATCTTGCGAATCGAATCGAGCGCCTTTTCGGCTTTCCCTTCCTGGATGTAACCGACCATGGCGTTGATCACGACCACGCCAAGGATGACCGCGAAATCAATCCATTCCTGAAGGAAAGCCGTGCCCACGGCGGCCGCCAGCAGCACGTAAATAAGGAGGTTGTGAAATTGCAGCAATAACCGCTTTAACGGGCCGTCCCGTCCCGCCTCCGGCAGGCGGTTGGGACCGTGGCTGGATTGGCGCTCTTCCACTTCTGACGGTGCAAGGCCAACGGCGGGATCCACCCGCAACTCCCGGCAGACTTCCCCGCTTGCCAACGCGTGCCAGACGTTGTTGTCCAGATCCTTCTCCGATGTCATGCTTGAATTTTTATAGCAAGCCGCGCCATCGGCAAGATTAACCGCCTCGGGAAATGGCAAAAGGGAAACGTTCAGCCGACACGGACTGTCCTTTTACCTTTTATCTTTTAAGTTTTACCTTCTGCTTCACTTCCGGTGCCAGCCGCGGGCGGTCCAATCAATCCACGACCCATGGTAGCTCGACACATTCTCAAAGCCGGCGACATGCCGAAGGGTAAACCAGATTTGCGACGACTCGCGGCCGCTCGTGCAATAGGTCACCACCGGTTTGCGGCCGTCGACACCGGCCTTGGCCGCCAATTCGCGGATGGCCTCGGGTGATTTCCATGTCAGCACCTCCTCTCCGGCCAGAGTGTTCCGCAGAAAAAACCGTTCCGCTCCGGGGAGGTGCCCGGCTTCGAAGGCGGCTTCACCCCGGGCATCGAGCAATACCACCGCTTCGTCGCGCAACATTTCCCGCAAGGCGGGCGCCTCCGTCATCACCTCTGGTTGCAACCGTGCGCCGGTGGCGCTTACAACCGGGGAATGCCGGGGAAACTCCGTGGTTACCGGCCGGTCCTCCGCGCTCCATTTTTCAAAACCGCCGTCCAGCACCCCGATGGAGCGGTGTCCCAACCACTCCAGCAAGAAGGCGACATAGGTGGCGTGGGAAAACGCTTCCTCCCCGCTCGAATAAATCACCACCGCGTGGTCGGCGCCGATCCCGAGTCGTTGAAAAATGGACGCGATTTGCCCGGTCGGCAACAGGCTTGCGGGAATCCCTCCCGCCGAAATCCGAACGCTCTCGGTGTTCAGGTAAACCGCTCCCGGCACATGCCCCCGCATGTAGGCACTTAAACCGGACCGGGCGTCGATCACGCGCAAATCGGGATGGTCCGCATGTTCGGCCAACCATTCGGTGGTGACCAAACCGGGTTTCTCCAAAAGCGACGCGGAAGCATTGGCGGCGAGACCCGCCATTCCGATAAGGAAACAGGAAACCAATCGAAATTTCATAAAGTTACCCTACCACGCTCACCCGATCCCGTCACCACATAATGGTCGAAAGAAACCTGGTGGCCTGGCGGCCTCACACCTGATATTCATCCTCCACCATTTCGCGACTGGTAATGGTGATGTCGAGATCCTTGAGGAGTCCGTCCTTGAGCGAATAAACCCATCCGTGAACGGAGATCTCCTGTCCGGTTCGCCACGCATCCTGCAGGATGGTGGTGCGGGCGACGTTTTTCACCTGTTCGGTCACATTGAATTCACAAAGCAAGTCCGTTCGTCGGTCGGGATCCGTCTCGGCCTCCAAAACGGGTTTGTGCATGTTGTAAATATCCTTCACATGCCTCAGCCAGTTGTCGATGAGGCCGAGCTTGCTGTGATCGACCACCGCGCGAATCCCCCCACAACCATAGTGACCGCAAACAATGATGTGCTGGACCTTCAGAACCTCCACCGCGTATTGCAGCACGGAGAGAAAGTTCATGTCGGTGTGCACCGCGAGATTGGCCACATTCCGGTGCACAAACAACTCTCCCGGCATCAGACCGACAATCTGATCGGCCGACACGCGGCTGTCGGCGCACCCAATCCACATGTGCAACGGTTCCTGCACCTCGCAGAGCCGGTCAAAAAACGCCGCGTCCAGATCCCGCATTTCCGACGCCCACTGCCGGTTTGCCTCAAAAAGATGTTCCAGGGAACTCATGATGAAAACAGCATGCCTTCCTCCCCGCGGAAGCAAGCGCAAAGCCGGACCATGCGAAAGGGGTAACCCCCAAGCAAACCGCTCCGCGCGGCAACCGCTCCCCCGATTCGCCAAAGAACCATCCTTTTCCCCCAATCGCACTTTGCCGGGAATCATCATCCCGGGCATTTCTTTATATATTCCCACTGGTTGACATCAGACATCAATTCGCGAAAGGAAAATGATGGAAAAATTGATTTTGGCGTTGGCGCTGTTCGGTTTACTGATTCCGGGTCCGCATGCCTTCGGCACGCTTCCTCCGGATGACTTCCGGCGCGGCGGGGAAACCTCCACCGGGACGATTCCCGGGGAAAAGCCGAATCCATGGTCGTATCAAGCCGGGGTGGCGCTCATCACATCCAACACCATTGATGAATTTCCGCTTGGCCGTTTCAACCGGGCCAAGGGAGACAGCGGAGGGGAGGTCTGGCTCATGCAAGTTTCCCGAACCCTGCGCGTAGACGAGTGGACCATCGCCGGCCGGGTGTTTCAGCCGACTTTGGAAATGCCGCTGGTTCTGGGCTTGGTCAACGAGCGCGGCCGAAACGTTTTCAGGGATTACAATTTGGGGCTGACGGTACGCTGGCGGGATTTCCCCTGGAATGAAGTGGTGACCACCCGATTTGAAACCGGACTCGGCTTATCCTACACGGATCGGATCATGCGCATCGAAGAGGACCGCAACCCGGGCCGCGACCGCTCGCATTTGAAATTTTATTGGCCCTTGCAAGTCATGTTGGCCCATCCCCGGCACCCCCAACACCAGGCCGTGCTGTTCATCCATCACCAATCGGGGGGCCATGTTTTCGACAAGGGCGGCTCGAATCTGATCGGTTTGGGCTACCGGTATGTTCCGGGGGAGATCCGATAACGAAAACGGCCCTCTCCGCCAAGGGAGAGGGCCGTCGTTTTCCCGAAAAGAATCAGGTTGCCGTTACGGAAACCGAATTAGTAGCGGTAGTGGTCGGACTTATACGGACCACCCACCGGAACTCCGATGTAATCGGCCTGCTCTTTGGACAACTTGGTCAGCTTGCAGCCGATTTTGCCCAAGTGCAAGCGGGCCACTTCCTCGTCGATGTGCTTGGGCAGAATGTAAACGCCGGGCGTGTACTTTTCCACGTTGCGCCACAATTCGATTTGGGCGAGAGCTTGGTTGGTGAAGCTGTTCGACATCACAAATGACGGATGGCCGGTGGCGCACCCGAGATTGACGAGCCGTCCCTTGGCCAACAGGTAGATGCTGTTGCCGTCGGGAAAGGTGTATTTGTCCACCGCTCCCTCCATGTCGGACTTGATTTCCTCGACTTCAACTCCAGGCATGTCGTTCAACTTGTCCACCTCGATTTCGTTGTCGAAATGGCCAATGTTGCAAACGATTGCCTGGTCCTTCATGCGGGACATTTGGTCGGCGGTGATGATGCTGTAATTGCCGGTGGTGGTCACGTAGATGTCGCCCCAGCCGAGAGGGTCTTCAACGGTCAGCACGCGGTGGCCTTCCATGGCGGCTTGCAGCGCGCAGATCGGGTCCACCTCGGTGACGACCACTTGGGCACCCATGCCCTTGAGGGCGGCGGCGCAGCCTTTGCCCACGTCACCGTAACCGCAGACCACGGCGACTTTGCCGGAAATCATGACGTCCGTCGCACGCTTGATGCCGTCGATGAGGGACTCGCGGCAACCATAAAGGTTGTCGAACTTCGACTTGGTGACGGAGTCGTTCACGTTGATGGCCGGTACCAGCAACTTTTCTTTTTTGTGCATCTCGTAAAGACGGTGCACGCCCGTGGTGGTCTCTTCCGAGACGCCTTTCCAATCCTTGACGACTTTGTGCCAGTGATCGGGTTTTTCCTGGTGGATTTTCTTTAGCAGTTGCTTGATGACCTGCTCCTCGGCACTGCCGGACGAAGTTTCCACCCAGTCGCTGCCGTCTTCCAACTCATACCCTTTGTGGATGAGCAAGGTGGCGTCTCCGCCATCGTCAACGATAAGTTGGGGACCGGTGCCGTCGGGCCAAGTCAAGGCCTGCTGGGTGCACCACCAGTATTCCTCAAGCGTTTCCCCTTTCCAGGCGAAAACCGGGACGCCGAGATTTTTCGCCACGTAGGCGGCGGCGTGATCCTGGGTGGAGAAAATATTGCAGGAGCACCAGCGGACGTCGGCACCGAGAACCTTCAGGGTCTCGATTAGCACGGCGGTCTGAATCGTCATGTGAAGCGACCCCATGACTCTCACGCCTTTGAGCGGTTGCTCCTTGGCGTATTTTTCGCGCGTGGCCATCAGGCCGGGCATTTCATGTTGGGCGATTTCGACTTCTTTGCGTCCGAAATCGGCCAAACCGATGTCCTTGACCTTGTAGTCCGTGGTTGTTTCGACAGGTGTTGCTGTTGTCATAATTGTTTTATTCTCAGGCAAGGGAAGTGATTTCCTTGGCTTTTGCGGTGGACTCCCAAGGCAGTTCTTCCTTGGCATAGTGTCCGTAATTGGTGGATTTGCGGTAAATCGGCCGCAATAGATCGAGTTGCTTGACGATGGCCGCCGGTTTGAAATCGAAGACCTTCTGGACGATTTCCGAGATGCGGGCGTCGTCAATTTTACCCGTTCCAAAGGTATCGACATGCACACTGGTCGGACGCGGATAACCGATCGCGTAGGCGACCTGCAATTCGCATTTGTCGGCCAATCCCGAGGCCACCACATTTTTGGCCACCCAGCGGGTGAAATACGCGGCGGACCGGTCCACCTTGGAGGGATCTTTTCCGGAAAACGCGCCGCCGCCGTGGCGGGCCCAGCCTCCATAGGTGTCCACAATGATTTTGCGGCCGGTCAATCCGGCGTCGCCCTGGGGTCCGCCAACGACGAATTTCCCGGTCGGATTAATGAGAAACTGGGTGTTGTCGTTGATTAACTCCGCCGGGAGAACCTTGCGAATTACCTCCTCCACGCAGAAATCGCGGATTTCCTTGTGCGAAACATCGGCGGAATGCTGGGTCGAGATCACCACGTTCTTGATCTCTTTGACCTTGTCGTTTTCAAAAGCGACCGCCACCTGGCTTTTCACGTCCGGGCGAAGCCAGGGAATTTTCACTTCCTTGCGCTGGCGGGCCATTTCCCGCAGCAAACGGTGGGCGTACATAACCGGCGCCGGCATCAATTCGGGCGTTTGGTTGCAGGCGTAGCCAAACATGATGCCTTGGTCGCCCGCGCCCTGTTCGGCGGACTCCTTGCCCTCGGCGGCGGCCTCGTCCACGCCTTGGGCGATGTCCGGCGACTGGGATGTCAGGATGTTGGAAATGAACACGTGATCCGCGTGAAACACGTCGTCGTCGTTCGTGTAACCGATTTCCCGAATCGCGTCGCGAACGATGTTCTCGTAATTCAACTTGGCCTTGGTGGTGATTTCACCGGCCAAGACCACGCAATTGCTTTTAACCAGGGTTTCACAGGCCACGCGGCTTTTCGGGTCCTGCTCCAGGCACGCGTCCAAAATGCTGTCGGAAATGAAGTCTGACACCTTGTCCGGATGCCCTTCGCCCACCGACTCGGAGGAGAAGATAAAGTTACCTGAGTGACCGGAAACGGCCCCCAGGGGTGTGTTGGTTGTGGATGACATATCAGTGGCAAGTAAAGACACCTCCACGGCATTATCAAGGGAAATATCAAAATATCTGGATATCTTGATGGGTTCCTTGCGGAGAGCGCGGAAATCCTACGCCAAACGAGCCCAAATTTCCCCGGGGGAGACCCATCCTCCGCGCAAAAGCGGGCCGCTTCCGTGCAAATACAGGCCGTCCTCCTCCATCCACTCCCCGGTTCCCAATCCAAGGGTTTCGCTAACGTTGACCTCCCCGGCCAATTGCAGAATCGCCTCCACCCCCACCGATGTTTCAAAAACGGAGGACACCACCACGCGGGCCTCCCGCGCCAACCGGCGGACTTCGTCCACGGAACCAAAGACGGACGGCTTTACCACCACCGGCCCGCTCCAGCCGGCGGGTCGGAGGTTTTCCCAATCCCGCCACGTCCCCACCGATTCATCCAAAGCGACCGGCACGGAGGATTCGGCGGCCAGGGCGCGCAGTTCCTTCATGTGGGCCGGGGCCAAAGGTTGCTCCAAAAACGCAACCGGCATTCCCTCCAAAAACGAGAGCCACTCCCGCGCGGATTCGTTATCCAAACCGCCATTCGCGTCCAACCGGAAAACCGCGTCCGGAACCGCGCGGCAGAGCACGCGAAACAGGTTTTGCTCCGTCCTTGCATCCGCGAGACCGATCTTCCACTTGAAGACCTGAAACCCGGTCTCCCTTAATTCCACCCCTCTTTGCAACGCCTCTGCTCCGGCGGGCAACAAGGCGGCCACGGGAAACGTCTTCGACGGGAGGGGCCGTTTTCGCCGAAGGCTCTCCAGCGCGCTGGACAGACCCCAGCGGCAAGCGGGCAAGGTGGAAGGAATCGCGAAAAAGCCCGGTATTCCTCCGGATTTTGCGACTGAGGTCAAAAAAGCCTCCGCTTCCGCCACCGACTCCGAACCCATTTCCGGCCAGGGCGCGATTTCACCAAACGCCTCCGTCCCGTCCGGTCCGGCTAACCGCGCGACAAATCCAATGCGGACTTCGTGCTTCCCCCGCGCGGTTCTCAACGGCTTGCGAAATTTCCGCTCATACCGGCGAAACTGGAATTCAATGATCTCGGCCACCATGTAACCAGGTATATCAATTGATTTTGCCTAAACAGGCAAAGCCTCCCGCTACCCATTTCAGGACAGAAATCGCTTTGGGAAAAGGGGGACGTTCTCAAAATGTTCGACCGTTTCCCGGCCTCCGGGGTGGCGATTGATCACCACGATGTCGAAACGGAAGGTCGCGGGACGCGGGCGGAGCTGCTTCATGTAAGCGCGGATCGCGCGAAGCAGAGCCGTTTTTTTCCGTTGATCGACCGCGTAATACCCCGGCACCAAGCCGCCCGCCGCCCGGGTTTTCACCTCCACAAACACCAGGGCAGGCCCGTCTCCGCAGATCAAGTCGATTTCATCCCGGCCCGACCGCCAGTTTCTGGCGAGAATCCGCAAACCCCGTTCACGGCGCAAAAAGTCCTCTGCCGACCGCTCGCCTTCGGTCCCGGTTTGGCGGGCGGCCGGGGTTTCTACGTCCGCGCCCCTTCCCAACAATGCTTTGAGCCAGCGCGGGGCGGCAAACATGGCCGTTGTCTCCGTTGGGTCACTCCTTCGGCAGGGTGACATCGATGTGCAAATCGCGCAACTGCCGCGCCGCGACCGGAGCCGGGCTGCCGGTCATGAGGCATT
>PXDN01000254.1 GCA_003566375.1 Opitutia bacterium | reverse complement strand
TTTTGTCATTCGACCGAACGATGTGGGGCGTTTTCTACGGTTCTGGTAAATACTTCCGTAATCTTGGCGGGCATCTGGTTAACGATCTGATCGAAGTTCACGTCCGTGTGGTTTCGCAATGACCGGTCGCCCGGTCCGGTTTGGTCAGTGATGTCCAATTTTCTGAAAGACCCTTGAAGCCTTAACAAGGGCAGTCCATGCTCAAGTTATTGGATTCGTTAATACCAAACCCTCCCACTTGAGCCTGTCTATGATTGCCACAAAAATTGTCTCACCCGCAACAAACCGCCACCCACGCACAGCCGCCCGGTTGGTGGAGGGGTTTTTTCCAATACGACACCAACCCGCATCCGCGGGCCGGTTCAGCCTTGACAGGCGGATCCCCGGGGCAGCCTTTTGGCATTTGCTGGGCAAGGGAGTGATGGCCATGGCGGTCGTTGGCATTTCCGGCGCGGCGGGCGGGGCGCGGGCGGATGACGGGTTTCAATTCCGGGTCGAACGGTTTCAAGCAAACCCGATAATTCACCGGGAGATGCACGGAATGATCGGGGACATTGGCCGCAACATGAACGGCCCCTCGCTGATCCGCGTGCCGGAGTGGATCGACAATCCGCTTGGCAAATACTACCTCTATTTCGCCCATCATCACGGCAAATTTATCCGCATGGCCTACGCCGATGACTTGAAGGGGCCGTGGAAAATTCACCACGGCGGGGTGTTGCCCCTGGAGCAAACCCCCGCTTACGAGGGCCGCGCCCGTGATCATGTGGCCAGTCCGGATGTCCATGTTGATGAAGAAAATCAGCGGATCATCATGTATTACCACTCGCCGAATCCATCGGATGGTCCGCGCGGGCAAGGCAGCTATGTCGCGCTGTCTCCGGACGGCCTCGAATTTGAAGCGCTGCCGCAGTATTTGGGATTGTTCTACTTCCGCGTGTTTGAACACGACGGTTGGCACTATGCCTTGGCCAAATACCACAACGACGGCGGCATTCTCTACCGTTCACGGGACGGCTTGACCGATTTCGAGCCGGGCCCGCGAATTCTGCCGCGGGTGCGGCACATGGCGGTCTGGCAGCACAATGGGGAGCTTTACGTGTTTTATTCCCGGGGTGAGGACGCTCCGGAGCACATCATGGTATCGCGGTTGGCCAATCCCGGCGACGACTGGAAAGATTGGGAATTTACCGATCCGCAATCCGTGCTCAAACCGGAGAAAGATTACGAGGGAGTGGAGGCGCCGGTCAAACCCTCGAGATGGGGCGCCACCTACGATTTTGTGCACCAACTACGCGACCCGGCGATTTACGAAGAGGACGGTCGGGTGTTTTTGCTGTATTCCACCGCCGGTGAATGGGCCATCGCGATCGCCGAATTGTTTTTCGAGCGCGCGCCCGATTCCTGATCGCCGGGAGCGGGGGAAGAAATGGAGTGATGATAGTGGTGTGGATTCAAAAAACGTTGTTGGGAGGTGGCAAAAGCGTTAGCAAGGCCGTTTTCCGTGGTTTTTTGAATTCGCAAGTTGTTGTTTATCATTGGTTGCCCGGCATGGATTCGAACCATGACAAACAGAGTCAGAGTCTGTTGTGCTACCATTACACTACCGGGCAATTTTTGGTAAAATTTGGACCGCGTCCGCGAAAAAGGCAAAGGGCTTTTTTTAGAATTGGAGGTGCGAGCGCAACCCCGAAGTTGTCACTGTAAAGTGGCAAGCGGATGGGCAATCGTTAAGAAGGCGACATGCGGTGTTCAAGAAGGAGCGCCCATCTTCAGAGGGCGGCATGCGGTGAAGTAAGCGGTCACTTTGGGGCCTCGCTTTCGCCGCCTGAAGGCTGGCGCTCCCTGGAACCGTTCGGTAAACAGTCGCATAGAGAACTTGCATAAGCGGGCGCAATGGGACGTTGTTGGGGATCCGATTGATTATTGTGTTACCAGGCACCCCGGGGAGAGCATCCTCCCGCTCTTGCCGCGGACGGAGAAGCAACCATGGTGTTTCCCATGCCGGAATTGGCCGAAGTGGAGTTTTACCGAAAACAGTGGGATGCCGGACGCGGCCAGCCGATCGCGGCGGTGCGAACCGCACGGATGCCCAAATTGTTTCGCGGAGGCATGGAGCCGGAAAGGGCGGCGGAGGTTTTTCGTCAATCCGTTTTCAGCGATTCGTCCGCCCTCGGGAAACAGATGCTGTTTCAATTCCGGCGCGACGGAACCGTGGTCGGTTTCATCGGGGTTCATTTGGGCATGACGGGGAAATTGATCTGCCGTCCCGCCGGAGTAATTCCGGGCAAACACGACCATCTGGTTCTGACCATGGCCAACGGACTCGATCTGGTTTTCACCGATCCCCGGCGATTCGGAAGGATTCGGCTGGCTACGGGAGAGACCGAGCCGGATTGGTGGACAGGTTTGCCGGTGCCGGTTCTCTCGGCGGATTTCACCCGGCGGCGTTTTGCTGAAATTCTGGACCGGAGACGGAAAGCCCCCTTGAAGGCGGTGCTTCTTTCACAGGACGCGTTTCCCGGGGTGGGAAACTGGATGGCCGATGAGATTTTGTGGCAGGCCCGGTTGCATCCGGGACGGACTGCGGGCGGTTTGGATGAAGGCCGGAAGAGGGGGCTTTACCGGGTGCTGCGGTCCGTTTGCCGGGGCGCCTTGAGGACCATTGGCGAGGATTTCTCCGATCCACCGAAAACCTGGCTTTTCCGTTACCGCTGGAAGGCCGGGCAGGCGTGTCCCCGATGCCGGAACCCGCTGTGCCGGGAGGAGATCGCCGGGCGAACCACTTGTTATTGCCGGGTCTGCCTGGACGACTGACGAGCCCGCTCAATCCCGTTCTTCGGGGAGGCGGTTGTAGAGTTCTCCCAATTCACGCAGGTATGCGGCGCTCTCTTTCTTCAATTTGTTCAACTGCGCGGCGGAGTAGCGCCATTGCCAGTTGCCCATCTGTTTCCCCGGCGTGTTGAACCGGCCCGCGGAGTCGAGGCTGAGCAAATCCTGCATCGGGACGACCGCGAGGCGGCTGACCGAGCGGTAGGCGGCGCGAATGAAATCCCACGAGATTTCGGACCCACTGATGCGGAAATACCGGCGCACGTGATCCTGGATTTTGTCCCCGGCTTTTTGGTACCAACCGAGGGTGGTGTCATTGTCGTGAGTGCCGGGATACACAATGCTGTTGGGTTTGTGATTGTGCGGCAAATACAGGTTGTCCGCGGCGCCGCCGAAGGCGAACTGCAGAACGGCCATGCCGGGCAGGCCGGTGGCGTCAAGCAGATCGAAGACCTCCGGGGTGAGGGTGCCCAAATCTTCCGCGATAATGGGGGCGTTGGGGAACGCTTTCTCCACGGCTTGGAAAAATTGCAGCCCCGGCCCTTTGACCCAGGCGCCTTCGCGGGCGGTTTCGGCGCCGGCGGGAATCGACCAATAGGCTTCAAAACCGCGAAAATGGTCGATCCGCACAACGTCATACAACTCGAAATTGGAACGCAGGCGGTTGATCCACCAGGCATATTTGCTTTTTGCGAGGACATCCCAGTCGAAAAGCGGGTTGCCCCAAAACTGGCCGTCTTCGGAAAAATAATCCGGAGGCACACCGGCCATCGCCACGGGCGCCAGCGTCTTCTTGTCCAATTGAAACAGGGAGGGTTCGGCCCAGACATCGGCACTGTCGTAGGAGACGAAAATGGGAATGTCGCCAATGATGCTCACGCTGCGTTCGCTGGCGTAGCGCCGCAGGCGGCTCCATTGCCCATAGAACAGATATTGGTAAAACCGCTGGGCTTCGGCGGCGGTCTCCAGCTTGTCGGTGCGGCGGTCGGATTTTTGAAACCGTTCCCAGGAGCGGACCTCTTCGGGCCATTCGTTCCACGGTTTGCCGTTGAAGTCGGCCTTGAGGGCTTGATACCAGGCAAACGGGTCGAGCCAGTCCCGGTGGGTTTTTTTGAATTTCTCAAAATCTCCGTAGGGAAGCGGCTTTTTGAGTTTGCCGAAACCTTCGAACGCTTTGGCGAGAATGGACCACTTCAATTTGTAGAGACCGCCGTAATCGACTTTGTCATGCGGCAAAAACAAGAGAGGTCCCAAGGTGTCGGGCCGGAGCAGGCCGTGCTTGGTCAACTCCAGCAAATCGATCAAATACGGATTGCCCGCGAAGGCCGACGTGCATTGGTAGGGAGAATCCCCGAATCCGGTCGGCCCGAGGGGGCAGACCTGCCAATAGGAGAGACCGGCGCCGGACAGGAAATCGACAAACGCGCGGGCTTCGGCGCCCAGCGTGCCCACGCCGAAATCACCGGGAAAGGAAGTGGGGTGCAACAAAATCCCGGCGGAGCGCCGGGTGAGCCACGGTTCGGCGAGATTTGCTTTTTTGGATTTGGAGGCGGGCATCGCTTTGAAATTCAACCTGCTGGAATATTAGACATAATGTTTATTGTGCGAAAAACAGGCAGATCCTGAAATTCCGGCTGTTGGGCGTGTTGGGAAGATATCGGGATCATGGCTGCAACAACGATAGCCCATGCCGATCAGTCCCGTCCGGCCAGGGACATCAAAATTTGCAGGACATACCAAAACAACAGCGCCACTCCGGCGAACAACGCCAGCGAAGCGGCCACGTGCTGATCGGTGTGGTATTCCCGCAAGACGGACGAGGTTGTGTAAAGAATGCTGCCGGCGGCAAACACCACCATGATCGAGGAAAACAGCAAGCCCAGGCTGAACCCGATCAAGATGGAGGCGACAATCACCCCAAGGGCCACAAAACCACCGATCATCAACGATCCCCGCAAAAAGGAGAAATCCTTCCGGGTCACGAAGACGGTGGCCGTCAACCCGAGAAACAGCAGTCCGGTGATGATGCCGGCGTTGATCAGCAGATCGGGAGACGAATAATGAACGGCGATGAAAAGCAGCGGCAGAAAAATCACCGCCTCGGCCACCACGAACAAACCGAGACCCAGGTATTGCATGCCCGTGGACGTTCCGGAGCGGGCCCACCGGTCGGCCACGTAAGACACACCCATGAACGCGCCGAGCACCGCCAGCCACATGTAGCCGGACGTCATGCGGGCGGCGAGTTCCCCCGCCCCCGACCAGTTCACCAGCATGGCGGAAAGAACGGCGAACGCCAAAATGGCACCCGCCAAATGACCATAGGTCCGGCGAATGAACAAAGCCCGCGCCTCGGGCTTGGACTCGGCCACCACAAACGGATTGGCACTCTCAGTGTAGGTTAGACTCATGATGAAAAAATGTTTTGGAGATTGAACCATCCGATGAAAAATCCCCGGAACACGACGGAAAATCCCATCCTTGCAAGCTTTTCCCCAGCCAATCAAGCCATTAGGCGGAAAGAAGGAAGGAAAAGGAAAGAATGGAGCGTGATTGATCCGCTCCTTTGCCGGTCGTCACCCGGGCTTGACCACGGAGGCCGGTTGCGGGACGGTTTCTTTCCATGGTTACGCGTTTTGGTTGGTTTCCGGTTTTTCTGCTGCTCCTTGCGCCAGCCGCCTGGGCTTCCGCTCCGCCCGCGCCGGATGAGTCTCCGGCCGCGCCCAACGAATGGGGCTTTCGTCCCGCCGAGGGCTCGGTGTCGGAACGCACCCCGCCTTCCTTTACCTGGCGGCCCCAGCCGGGGGCGGTCCGTTACCAGGTGGAGGTGGCCCGCGACCGGGATTTCACCGATCTTGTCCACCGGTCTTCGGGCGTAACCTATCCGGTCCATTGCCCGTCGGAAACATTCCCTTCCGGCGTTTTTTACTGGCGATTCCGCTACTCCGACGAAGAAATCCGGGTGTCGCCATGGAGCCAAACGCGGCGTTTCTCGATTGCCGTTAACGCGGTTCCGTTTCCCCTTCCCGGCATGGCGGAATTGGTGAGCCGGATACCGGATTCCCATCCGCGACTGTTTGTCCGCCCGGAACAGATACGCCCCTTGCGGGACGCCGCAAAACGTGAGTTGCGGGAGCCGTTTGCCCGCCTGGAGGCACTGGCGGCCGCGGCGTTGGAAAACCCGCCCCCGTCCCATGAACCGCCCAAATACCCGGAAGGAACCGAACGGCTGAGCGACGAATGGCGGGCGATCTGGTGGGGCAACCGCACCCACACGGTCAACCTGCTGGAGCGGGCCTCCCAACTTGGCCTGCTCTGGCAAATCCACCGCAAACGGGATCACGGCGATCTCGCCAAACGCCTCCTGCTCGACGCGGCCGCCTGGGACCCGGCCGGCTCCACCAGTTACCGCTACAACAGCGAGGCCGGCATGCCGTTCATCTATCATTTCAGCCGCACCTACACCTTTGTTCAGGATTTGCTCACCGAGGAGGAGCGCGAGCTTTGCCGGGAGGTCATTCGCGTCCGGGGACGGGAAATTTACGGGGTGCTGAATCCGACCCACCTCGCCAACCCGTTTGGCAGCCACCGCAACCGGGCTTGGCATTTCCTCGGCGAGGCGGCCATCGTTTTCATCGACGAAATCGAGGAGGCGCCGGAATGGCTCTGGCTGGCCATGAATATTTTCGCCAACTTGTATCCGGTGTGGGGAGACGATGACGGCGGCTGGCACGAGGGGCTGGCCTATTGGCGGAGCTACCTCGCCCGGTTTTCCTGGTGGGCCGACGCCATGCGGGTCTCCCTCGGGTTGAACGCCTACGATTTGCCGTTTTTTTCGGAAGTCGGTTACTACCCGATCTACCTGCAACCACCCGGCTCCAGCGTGGACGGTTTTGGCGACAGCACCAACAACCTGCCTTCCAGCCGCAATGTTCCCCTGATGCAAATTTTCGCCACCCAGGCCGGCAACGGACACTGGCAATGGTATGTGGACGCCCACGGCGGAGCGCCGGAAGGCGGAGCTTTTTTTCAAATCATCCGCGGCAACATCACCCCCGCCTCCCCCGTCCCTCCGGTTGATCTCCCCTCCTCCCGCCTCTTCCGCGGCATCGGCCAAGCGTATCTCAACACCGACCTTACAGACGCCGCCAACAACGTGCAGGTTCTTTTCAAAAGCAGCCCCATGGGCACCCAGAGCCACGGCTACGAGGCGCAAAACGCCTTCAAATTCTCCGCCTGGGGCCAACGCCTGCTGATCACCACCGGCCAGCGGGATCTCTACGGGAGCCCGCACCACCGTGACTGGATGTGGCACACCCGTTCCGTCAACAGCGTGACCGTGGATGGAGAATCGCAATTCCGCCGCAACGCCCGCGCGGTGGGGGAAATCACCGCCTTTCACACCTCGGAGGATTTTGACTTCGTGGCGGGTGAAGCCGGCGGGGCTTACCCCGAAAACCTACTCAACGGCTTCCGCCGTTCCCTGCTCTTCGCCAAGCCCGACACCCTGGTGATCCTCGACCGCTTGGAAGCTGACGAGCCCCGTTCCTTCACTTGGCATTTTCACGCGCCGGTACCGTTCGAAGGGAACAAGCAGGAGGCCCTGACCATCCAAAACAACGGCGTCTCCGCGCGGCTTTCCCTGCTTTATCCGCCGGGGCTGGAATGGACTCAGACCGATCAATTCGAACCGCCCCCGCACCCGCGAATCCAGCTGGTGGAACACCATCTCGATGTCAAACCGGCGGAACCCGCGCGGGAAGCCCGCATGGTGGCGGTGGCCCGCGCTTTTCGCGGGGAGATACCCGACGCGGAACCCGCGCCCCGGGTGGTGGAACGAAAGGACGGAGGTTTCATCGTGACCGTGCGGGAAGCGGACGGAACCTCGTTGCAAGTTTTTTGGGACGGAGACCAACGGGTGGCCGCCCGCAGGTTGGATGCCGATGGCAATCCAGCGGCCGCCTTCGACAGCCGCCAAATCAAGGAGTAGCTGGCGCAGACACCGATTCCCGCCAGGCAAGCAGGGCCTCCGCCAAGCGATTGCGTTCCGGTTCTCCGTAGGTCCGTTTCCAGGACAGGCGGAGGCGGCTTTCACCGGCGGGAACGGTGGGCGGGCGGATGGCGCCGGCCAAAATTTGATGCGTCCGCAGAAACTCCGCCGCTGCCATCACTTCGGCGGAACCGCCGATTGGCACGGGGATGATCGGGGAATCGCCATCGGGAACGGCGAATCCGCCTTCCATGAGTTGCTCCCGCAATCGCCGGGTTTCAGTGATCCAAGTCGTCTGTTGGGGAGCCAGCTCCCTGGCCCGCCGGATTCCGGCCAAGGCCGCGGCGGCCACCAACGGGCTCAGGTAGGTCGAGTAGATGAATTCACCCGCGAAATTGACGAAATATTCCCGCAGCGTCTCATCCTGGAACAACGTGTAAGCTCCGTGCGACCCCAAACCTTTGCCCATGGTGCCAACCAGCAGATCGACGGAGCCGGCCACCCCGGTTTCCACCGCGAGCCCGGCCCCGTGCCAACCGACCGCGTGGGCTTCATCCAAAATCCAGAAGAACCCGTGACGTCCGCGCAGATCAGCCAGCGCCCGCACATCGGGAGAATCCCCGTCCATGCTGAATACCGATTCCGTCACCACGAAAACCACCCGATCGGCGCGGCCATGTTGCCGCAGCAAGGCTTCCAGGTGATCCGTGTCGTTGTGGCGAAACCGGATCAGGCGCGCTCCGCTTTGCAGAATGCCCCGCACCATGCTGTGGTGGACCAGTCGGTCGGCCAGCACCAGGTCTCCCTTGCGCGGCAAGCCGGACAAAACCGCCTGGTTGGCGGAGAATCCGGTGTTCCAAAGCATCCCGGCGGGAAGCCCGGTCCAAGCAAATAGCTCCCGTTCCAGCTCCCGGTGAATGGCGCGGTAGCCGCTGATCAACGGAGATGCGGAGGCCGAACACCCGTGCCGGTCGGCGGCTTCCGCGGCGGCTTTGGCCAGGGCCGGGTCCCGGGCCAAATCCAAGTAATCATTATCGGCCAAATTGAGCCAACCGCCGGGTTCTTCCCACAAGCTCAACTCCCGCCGCAACCCGGCGGAGGCGCGGCCGTCCAGTTCGGCGCGTATCCGGTTTTTTAATATCCGTTCAGCGCTCATCCGGATATTCCCGTGACGGCCAGCAGGTTTTTCCGCACCACATCCGGCTCTTCCGGCAGCGGCTCATTCCAACGCTGCGCCGCCCACGGCCGCAAACCGCATCCCTCCAGACCGGTCCGGTTGGCTTCGCGCACAATATCGTTCTCCGGCACCGCCTCGTTCAGCCAGATTCCCGCCCGCAGGCCGCGCCGCCGCGCGTAGTCCCACACCAGCCGCGCCTGATTGATGGCACCCAATCGGTCGGGCACCACCAGCACCACGAAACCGACCCGCAGCCGGAGGCCCAAATCCGCCCAGTCGGCCCCCTCCCCGTCCAGCGGAACCGCCAATCCCCCCGCCCCTTCGATCAAACGCGCGCCCCCGTTCGGCAAGGCTTCCACGGCAGCGGCCACGCGCTCCAGGGAAAGCCGCTCTCCCGCCCGTTGGGCCGCCGCAAGCGGGGCCAGCGGATCGGGAAACGAAAACAAGGTGTGGGCGGTGACCCGGTCCGCCCCGCTCTCCCGGGCGACCCGCGCCGCGTCCCCGTCGCCGGCCTCCGCCACCCCGGTTTCGACCGGTTTGATGATGCGCACGGTGCCGGCCGCCGGAGCGATCAGGCGCGCGATGGCGGCGGTCACACGGGTTTTGCCCACACCGGTGTCGGACCCGCTGATCAAAATCGTGGTCATGAAAAGCAATGGCCGCCCGTCGGCCTTCGGGGGATCAGCCTTCCGCGCACCCGCCGGCCATGGCCGCCGTTTCACCGTTGCGGTGATGGGCGCGCGCGTCCGCCGGTTGCAGCGGATGCAGGCCCAATTTTTCCAGCAGACGGAAATCCTCGGAGCGCTCCGGGTTCGGCGTGGTCAGCAGTTTTTCTCCGAGAAAAATGCTGTTGGCGCCGGCCAGGAAACAAAGCGCCTGGGTTTCCGCGCTCATGGCGGTTCGCCCGGCCGAGAGCCGCACGATGCTTTTCGGCATGAGGATGCGGGCGGTCGCGACCACGCGGACAAATTCAAACGGATCGACCGGCTCCTGTTCGTCCAGCGGCGTGCCCTCCACCGCGACCAACGCGTTGATCGGCACGGAATCCGGCTGCGGGTCGAGATTGGCGAGTTCGATCAACAGCTTGAGCCGGTCGTCCACCGTTTCCCCCATGCCGAGGATGCCGCCGGAGCAAACCTCCAATCCGGCGCTCCGCACATTGGACAACGTTTGCAGCCGGTCATCGTAAGAGCGGGTGGTAATGATCTCGGGATAAAATTCGCGCGATGTATCCAAATTGTGGTTGTAAACCGAACAGCCCGCGTCCTTGAGCCGG
>PXDN01000203.1 GCA_003566375.1 Opitutia bacterium | reverse complement strand
GGCGACTCATGACATCAGTTGGCGCGGCCGTATCCGGGCGGTGTTGGACGGAAGGCGCAATTTCGGCCAGCGCATGGTCCTTTTCGGCATAACCGGCCCCAACCGGGAAGAGGAAGCTTGGGCATTATTGAGGCAGGAACTTGGGCAAATTATCAAGGTCGAACCCAAAGGCGTCAGCACGACCCAACACCACCTTTCCGCGAATTCTTCATTTCTATGGTGAAGATTGGTTAATTTTCCGTAAATCGAAATTGCGTCCCATTGACAAAAGCAAGCATTCCAACCACTATTATAGTTCTCTTCATGTATCCGCGATTTAAACCAACATCTTTCTTATTCGCCTTGACCCTGTTGGGCGCAACTTTGGGCGTCATGGCTCAGGTACCCGCCGACCTGCCCGAATCGGCCGAGCAAGACCAAAGCTACCGACTCGTTTTCCGGGACCTTGTGCGCGTAACCGTATTTGGAGAAGGTGATTTGGGCGTGGAACAACGGGTGGACGGCAACGGAGCGATCCGCCTCGGGCTTTTGGGCAATTTGAAAATCGCGGGCATGACATTGCGCGAAGCCGAGCGCGCGATTGAGGAAGCCTACGTGCGCGAAGCTTACCTTCGCGATCCCCAAGTCACGATCCAGATAGTGGAGTATTCGGTTAAAGAGGTTTCCGTATTCGGCCATGTCGGCCGCCCGGGCCCCGTGGTTTTCCCCCATGAGCGAAACTCCATGGATATTGTCGAACTCATTTCCCGCGTCGGAGGTTTTTCCCCGTCCGCACGCAGTGACCGGGTGCAGATCACCCGCCATGACGAAGAAGGGAAAGAAGTGGTTTCGGAAGTTGACGTGGATCGACTGATTTCTGGCGGCCGCCGCCGGGGCAGCAATCCAAACCGTGAAACCTTCGCCATTTATCCTGGCGACATCATTTTTGTTCCCGAACGGATTTGGTAATCCACCGCCCTTCAGACCTAATTAGTAATTTTTTCAGATCATTTCGATGGATTCATCCAATAACAAAGCCAACGGCAAAGCTTCTTCCACAAAACGTCCTTTGCCGGAGGCAAGTTACATGGGAAACCAATCCCGTCCATGGCAGGATTACCTGCTGATGATTCGGCAACGGTGGTTTCTCGGGCTCTTAATGGCCGGGATCGCCGCCGGTTCCTATGGCTACGTTCATTTGCAAAAGCCCGAGATTTTCTCCGCCCAAGCCACCTTGTTGGTGGAACGCTCTCCGGAAAGAATCATTAACATTCAGGAGGTTATTGAACAAGGCTTGGATGAGGCCATTCTGCAAACCCACCAAACCCAAATGAGCAGCCGCGCGTTTTTGTCGCGGGTGTCGGAAACGTTTAACGAGCGGGAAAGGGATCGCATCACCTCCCCCTACATCGACCCCGAAGATGAAAACCAAACCCCTCCTTCCGTCCACGGCATCATCGCCTCGAATCTCCGTATTTCCCGGCCTCGCGGTTCCATCATCTTTACCATCTCCATGCGCCACCGGAACGCCGATGCCGCCGCCATGGTGGCGAACCGGTTTGTTGAGGAATACCTCCGCTACCTGCACGACCGCAGTGGCACCAGCAACATCAGCGCGATCAATTTCCTGCGTGAACAGGCCGAAGTCCTTCGCAGCCAAGTCGAAGAATCCGAGAAGGAATTGCAGAACTGGCGCCAGCGCCACCAGTTGGTTTCGGTCGAGGAGAATCAAAACATCGTGGTTCAGCGCCTGAACACCTTGAGCGGTTCCGTGACCGCCGCCCGGGGAGAGCGGCTTAACCTGGAAAACACACTCAGGCAGACGGAGAAGTATCTGGAGGAGGGGCTGGACCCCTTCGAAATTCACACCATTGCCTCATTCGGTCCTCTCGTGCAGTTGAAGCAGGAGAGAGACGTTCTAATCTCCAACCGCCGCCAACTGGAGGAACGCTACCTCCACCGCCACCCGCGCATGGTGGAAAACCAGCTCGCTTTGGATGGGGTCGAGCGAAGGATCGACGAAAACATTAAACTGGCGCTCGCCGACCTTCGGAGCCGCTACAATGACGCGCTGACCCAGGAGGAAAAGATGAGGGAAGAATTGCGCAACGCGGAATCGGAAGCATTGCAACTGGGCCAGTTGGCGGTCGATTTCAATGTCCTCCGCCAGGAAGCCGCCACCAAAAGGAACACCTTGGATCAGGTCTTGCGCCGGCTTAACGACACCAATGTGGCCAGCCAGCTGGAAACCTTAAACGTCAAAATCGCCGATACCGCCGCTCCATCCTCCAACCCGGTGGAACCGGACCGCCGCCGTATCATCATGATGATGTGCTTTCTCGGATTTGTAGCCTTTGTGGGCATCCCGATCGGCCTCGGCACCATCGACAGCCGCATCAAAAACATGTGGGACGTGGAAATTTTTCTCGGGCGGGACATGCTTGCAGAGATTCCGTCCGTCAACCGGCTTCCGGAAAAAGAACGTCCCCTCATTGTGCAAAAAGAAGAGGAGGACGTGCCGTTGGAGGCGTTCCGGGGGCTCTACAGCCAAATCCAAGTCACCAGCCACGCGGAAGGTTCCCGCGTCATTTTGGTCACCAGCACCATTCCCGGAGAAGGAAAATCATTTATCGCCAGCAACCTCGCCACCGCCTTCGGCAAACACGGGGAGCGCACCCTGCTGGTGGACGCCGACTTCCGCCGCCCGAGCTTGCACCGGAATTTCGATTTGAAGAATGAGGGCGGAATTGTTCCTTGGTATCAAAAAAATCAGGATGATCCGGGTGCCGACGTCTCCCTCTACGAACCGGAAGTTGGTTTGGTTTGCATCTCCCGCAATTTGGACCTGCTTCGGGCCGGCGGGCGTTCAAAAACCCCCACGGAAATGATCTCCAGTCCGCGCTTCGAAAACCTCATTAAAGCCGCCCGCAGGGAATACGACTTGGTCATTCTCGACTGTCCGCCGACAGCCCTCTTCCCGGACGCCTTTTTCCTGGCGGAACACGGCGACGAACTGATTTTCGTGACCCGCTATGGCACCGCCAACCGGCGCACGGCCAAACTGTATCTGGAAAAGTTGGACCAAACCCCCAGCCGGGTTTTGGGTGTCATCATCAACGCCACTCCACCGAGTTCGATCACCTCCTATTACGGCTACGGTTATTCCTACTACCACAATTACCGCCGCTACAAAAAATATTACGAGCGGCCGGTTTAACAGGCCTCATCGTCTTGGGCCGGTTTCCTCTTCCAACGGGGAACCGGCCTTTATTTTTGCCCATACGGGCTGAAAAAAGAAGAGCGCGTTGAGGACGATGGAATGGCAAATTCTCCCGTTCCGGGCCAAAGCGAATGTTTCCTCCACGGTAAGCGTATGGATCGTAATTTCCTCATCCGCATCCCAAGAGGTCTCCCCTTTCCCAACCGCATCCTCCACCAGCACCAGGTGGCAGGTGTTGTTCATGATCGCGGGATTGGGCCGCAAAGAGCCGATGAGCCGCGCGTTCTTCCCTGAATAACCCGTCTCCTCCAACAATTCACGCAGCCCTCCTGCCACGGGATCCTCTCCCGGTTCCAGCAAACCGCCCGGAATTTCCAAGGAAAAATCGTTTAATCCAAAACGAAATTGATTCACCAAAACCATTCTGCGGTCGGGAGTCAGCGCAATCACGTTCACCCAATCGGCGGATTCAATGACAAAAAAATCTTTTTCCACCTTGCGGGCGGGATGCCGGAATTGCTGGCGGCTGACCTCAAACACACGGCAATCGGCGTGCAAAACACCCGACTGTTTCACCCACCGGGCTGGTTTAAAGACATCGTCTTTTCCACAACCTAAATCAATTTGTGTGCCGGACACGTTGGGTGAAGGTGAAGGCTTCAATTATTCGGTATGCGAATCCTTTGGCCGATCTGCATGCGCACGGGATCAACCGTGGGATTCGCTTCCCTCAAGGCGTCCAGGGAAACTCCATGCCGCGCGGCAATCCGCGTCATGGTGTCATTTGGCTGCACGAGATAAATCCGCTCTTCCGACACATCCGCCACGGGATCTTCCGCGGGTTCGTTCGCGACCGGTTCGGCTGATACACGTTCTTCAGGCTCGGAGCGCACGGGCTCAGGTGAAGGCTCGGCAACCGGGCGGGCGGCAGCCTCCCGAACTTTGGCCTCCAAACCCTGCACCTTGCCTATTCCCTCGTTTAAATCCTGGCGCAACCGGTTGATCTCCTGATTCACACGCGACAACACGTCCTGCGTCCCCTCTTTGAGGGCATCCAAATCCCGGGCCAGACGAATCGCGCTGGCCGACATTCCGTCCGAACTCTCCTCAATGCGCTGGATTTTTCCAAACAATTCATTCACTTGGGAAAGTTCTTTTTGGATCTGCTCGGCCCGGTTTTTCGAAACAATCCCAAAAACCAATCCGGCGATCCCCAAAAAAATCCCAAAGAAAGCGGCTCCGATGGCAAACTTGATTCCTTCTCCCATGATATGTGATTTTGCCTTGTTTACCCTCCCGGAAGAAGAAGATCAACGGCAAAGCGGTGAATTTCACCCCAGTGTGCAAAAAAAGGACGCCCGGCAAAACCAAGGCGTCCTTGAAGGGAATTGATTGCCGGGAAACCTCCCGAGCGGCAATTAGTAACGTCCGCCGCCGCGGCGATCACCGCCGCCGCCGCCGAAATCACGGCGTCCGCCGCCGCCTCCGCCGCCGCCAAAGCTTCTGCGACCACCGCCGCCTCCGCCGCCGCCTTCCGAGTGCTCATCGCGGGGACGGGCCTCGTTGACGGTCAAGTTACGGCCTTGCACTTCGCGGCCGTGGAAGAGGCTGATGGCCTTCTGGGCTTCTTCCGCAGAGGACATGGTGACAAAACCGAAACCGCGGGAACGGCCCGTGAATTTGTCCAAAATGAGAGCGGCGTCGGAAACGCTGCCGGCTTCAGAGAAAAGATCCTGAAGATCGCCCTGGGAGGTGTCGAATGATAGATTACCAACGTAGAGTTTGGTTGACATGATGTTTACTTTCGTTTCGCAAGCACTGCTCTTGTGGTTGTTCCCGTTCTTCGGATTTCTGAATCGCCACTGCATCCCGGTCTAAACAACCTCGCGAAACAACTAGCATTCTACCAAACCTTCCGAGTCCAATACTTACTGAATTCGACAATTCACATTTTCCGAACCGTTGCAAATCAAATTTCGAGCAAAAATCAGACTTGGAAGAGGATGGACCAAGTGGAATCTTTTCAAGAATTCGCCATTGCCATGCTTCCCCGCCGGACCAAAGGTTTACCCATGAGTGAATTCATCCGTCCGGATCAACGCCGTTTCAATCAATTGAGACCAATTGACTTCCAAGCCAACATCGCTCCCCATGCCCTGGGGTCGGTCCTGATCTCCTTTGGCAATACGAGGGTGATTTGCGCCGCATCCCTGGAAAAAAAGGTGCCGCCCTGGATGCGGCAACAAGGGATTAAAGGAGGGTGGCTGACCGCTGAATATTCCATGCTGCCCTACAGCACCCATGACCGCAAACAACGGGACATCAACAAGGGCCGGTTGGACGGGCGCACGGTCGAAATCCAACGCCTCATTGGCCGTTCCCTGCGGGCTTGCATCGACTTGGACAAATTGACCGACCACACCCTCTGGGTCGATTGCGACGTGTTGCAGGCTGATGGCGGCACCCGCACTGCCGCCATCACGGGTGCCTATGTGGCTGCCAAAATTGCGGTGGAGAAATTGCTGATTGATGGCACCTTGGGTGAATCGCCGTTCATTGATTCCATAGCCGCCGTCAGCGCGGGGGTTTACCAGGGAGAAGTTGTTTTGGATTTAAACTACCTTGAAGACAAGGATGCCTCGGTGGACGCCAATGTGGTGATGACCGGAAGCGGGCGTTTCGTCGAGGTTCAGAGCAGCGGCGAGGAAGCCACCTTCAGCCGGGCCGAACTCGACGGCCTGCTGGAAACCGCCGCCGCCGGCATACGTTCTTTGTTGAAAAAACAGGAAACCTTTCTGGCCGAACATCTTCCCCGCAAGTCGGCCAATCCCGACCAATTCAACTCCATTCCCCTCTGAGACATACCTCCCAAGTGGCATTTTCCACAACCGGGCTTTTTACCTTTCAAAGCGTTTAAAAAAAAGTAAAAATTGGCTCGTGAAAGGAAAACCCAAAGATGTTGAGTTGATAGGCAATGAAGTGGCCGTTCGCTGGGCGGACGACACGGAAATCTATCTGCCCGCCGGCTTTTTGCGGGAACATTCTCCCAGTGCCGAAAACATTGGTGAAGTGGACATTTTGGGACAACGCCACGGAGGGGACGGCCCCAGGAATTTTGATACCGTGTCAGTGGTGGGCTGGGACTGGGTCGGAGGTTATGCGATCCGCTTTGAGTTCAGCGACGGACACCGCACCGGCATCTACAGCTTCGATCTCTTGGAAAAACTGGCAGCGATGCTCTCCGATTAATCCGCCACCGGCGTGGTGGACGGTTCGGCGTAAGCAACCGGCAACAGGCTGGCCCGCGCCTCGGAAAGAGGAATGGGTTGGCGGGTGCGATCCAGAAAAATGGAGATTTCCCGGTAGCCGGCGGCCTCCAGCAGGTTGAGGGCTTCCTCATAGCCGTCGCCCACGCGCTCGGGCACATGGGCGTCGGCACCGATGACCACGGGAATCTCCCGCTTGGCCATTTCTGCGAGGATTTGGGGGCCGGGATTCATTTCGGGCAAGCGTTTGTTAACCCCGGATGTGTTCAGCTCCATCGCAGTACCCGTTTTTTGTATGCGATCCAGCGCCCGCAGAATATCCGGAAAAATCCTCGCCAGATCCCAGTTCTCCGGAGATAGATTCTTTACCAAGTCCGGGTGGGCCAGCGTGTCAAACAGACCGGTCTCGGCGGCTTGGGCCAAATGTTCGAAATACAGCTTTTGGTAGGCGAACCAATCGCCTTGGAAATAGCGTCTCATGTAGGCGCCCACCTGCGGATGGACGGAACCGAGCACATGGTGGAAATTGGCTTTGACATGCAGTTCCTCCAGCCACCCTTCCATACCCGGCACGAAGTCGCTCTCCATGCCCAGCCGAACATCCACCTTCTCCCTCCAATTTCTCCGGGCTTCCGCAACCATGTCACAATATTGGTCCAATTCCGAGGGATCCATGCGAACATCCGCAGACCAACCGCCGGGGATGGGATTGTGGCAGGTTACAATAATTCCCTTCAGCCCCCTCATTGCGGCCCGTTCCGCATACTCACCGGGTTCGCCGACCGCGTGTTTGCAAAGCGGCGTGTGCATGTGGGATTCGTAAAGTAGAGGATTGGTCATGGAACGCGCACCATCGCCGATGCCGGACATGGATTCAACCCCGGATTGCGGGTTGGTGGTTAGCGGGGTGATTCCGGCGCGGCCAAATTATCCAGCAAATCCGCATACCCATCCTTCCATGACGGATAAAGCGGCCGCCACCCATAAAGCTCTTTTAAAAGGGAGTTGCTGATTCTCCGGTTGGGCCGTTCCGCACTCCGTCGCCTTGGCGGAACCGTTTCCGCGTCCAACAAACCGAGCTCCCCAAGCCGCGCGTGCAGTGCGGCAAGGATGTCGCTCTTGAGGGTCGGCTCGTCATCAACCGCGTTAAGCACCCCCGCTTCCTTCATTCCCGAATCGTTTTGGAAGACCGTAAGAACGGCGTCACAAATATCCTCCAGCCGAATGGAGTTGAGATAGACGTGATCCGAGGAATCCAGCAAAAGTTCGGGCAATCTAGCGCGCTGCAAGAGAAAAGCCCGGCCGGGTCCGTAGATCCCGCCCAAGCGCAAAATCATGCGGCGGCGGGCAACGGTCGGATCGTCCAGCAGACGGTCTTCAGCCTCCCGCAAAATCTTCCCCCGCTCTCCCCCGCCCGTGGCTTCGTCCTTTTCCGATACCCATCGACCGTTTCCCTGCCCGTAAACGCTTGTGCTCCCGGTGAAAACCACTGCCCGGGCACCGCCCCCGCGGGATGCCCATTCGGCCGCCGACCGCATACCCTCCAAATACGACTGCCGGTAGCCCTCAAGTCCGCCCCTCCCCGAACCCACGCAGTTCAGCACCCAAGCTCCCGCGGGCGAAAGCGCTCCGTGCCACTCCCGGTTGTGAATCGGTCCCGTCACCACCGGATCAACCCCGGCCGCGAGCAAAGCGCGGGCGTCATCCTGATTCCAGGTCAGGGCGGAAACCCGCCAACCTCTCCGCAAGGCTTTGTCCGCAACGCACCTCCCCACATATCCCGCACCAAGAACGATCAAGCGGGGAGATTGACCATAATCCGTCATGATAAGTTCAAAGGTTTGGCACTACGGGGAAACAACCGGCGGCGGGCGACCCAATCGCCCGGCCCGGTAAATCCGGAGCGCGGGATTGTCGAATCCAATACGTCTAACCGCTGAGATTCTCAATGACGCGGATAATGGGCAGGAAGAGGGCGATGACGATGGTGCCGACAATGAACGCCAGCATCACGATCATGATTGGTTCAATGATCGAAGTCAGCGCGGCCACGGCATTGTCCACCTCCTCATCATACGTGTCGGCGATCCGGTTGAGCATCTCCGGCAATTCCCCGGTTTCCTCACCCACGTCGATCATGCTGGTCACCATGGTTGGAAACACTTTGGAGGCCTCCAGCGGCCCGGAAACGGAATCACCTTCCTTGACCCGGTCATGGACTTTTTCAATCGCATCCATCAAGACCCGGTTTCCAATGGTGTCGCGGGTAATGGTGAGGCATTGCAGGATGGGCACCCCACTGGACAACAAAGTGCCGAATGTGCGGGAAAAGCGGGCGATGGCCGCTTTTTTGAAAAGTTCACCGGTCGGGGGCATGGTGATCATCATCTTGTCGATAAACTTCGCTCCCTTTTTCGTTTGGGCGAGGATTTTCAGGATAATGAAGGCCACGATCACAATCACCAGGGTCAGCAGAATGTTGTTCTGCACAAAATAACTCGTGTTCATCACGATGCGGGTGAGCATGGGCAGCTCGGCCCCGCCAAGAAGTTCGTCGAAAATTTCCTGAAACTTGGGAACCACGAAAGCCATCAGGAAAGCCAAAATCCCGATCGCGATACAAAGCACGATGACCGGGTAAACCATGGCGGACTTCACCTTGCCTTTGATTCGGATCGATTTTTCCTGGAAACGGGCGAGACGGTTGAGCACCACATCGAGCACACCCCCGGCTTCACCGGCTTTGATCATGTTAACATAAAGGCGGTTAAAAACCTTGGGATGCTGAGCCAAGCCGTCCGAAAAAGTGTTGCCGGAACGAACGTTCTCGGCCAACTCCTCCAGCACCCATTTGAAGGCGGGGTTTTTTTCCTGGCGCATCAACACCTCGATGCTTCGGAGCAAGGGCAAACCGGCTTGCAGCAGGGTCGCCATCTGGCGTGTGAAAACGGTCAGTCCCTTGGCTCCGACCGGCTTGCCGATGGTCATCGGCTTTTTGCGGGCGCTGGATGATTTTGCCGAGCGTGCCCGGCCGGCCTTGGCGGGCGCCTTGTCTTGATTGACAAGGTTGGTGACAAACAAATTCATCGCCTTGATTTGTGCCGTCGCGTCTTCCGAGGAGTTGGCCGTGACCACTCCTGTTTTCTGTTTACCGCTCGCGTCGATTGCCGTGTAAGAAAATTTAGCCATAACAAAAATCCCCCCAACTGGATCAGGTATATTTTATCACTTCCTCAATGGTGGTTGCACCGTCGAAAATGGACCGGAGCCCATCATCCCGCAAAGTACGCATGCCCTGCTCCAACGCTTTCTCCCGCAAAGCCAACCCCGCCGCCTTGGCGGAGATCAAATCACGGAGGGGCTCGTTGATGCGCAACATTTCATAGATGCCGAGACGGCCCCGGTAGCCGGACTGGTTGCAGGTCTCGCACCCCTTGCCGTAGAAAAATTCCTTGTCGCCGATATCCACCGGATCAAGCCCCAATTGGCTGATCAGGGATTCGCTCGGTTCATAGGCGGTGCGGCAATCCGCGCAGATGCGGCGCACCAGCCGTTGGGCGAGCACCGCTTCGAGGGAAGCGCCGATTAGGAACGGCTCCACTCCCATGTCCAGAAGGCGCATGACCGCGCCCGGAGCGTCGTTGGTGTGCAGGGTGCTCATTACCAAGTGCCCGGTCAGCGAGGCTTGAATGGCAATCTGCGCGGTTTCCAAGTCGCGGATTTCCCCCACCATGATAATGTCGGGATCCTGGCGCAAAAACGAACGCAAGGCCTTGGCGAAAGTCAGTCCCTGGCCGGGATTGACCGGAACCTGCATGATTCCCTCGATTTCGTATTCCACCGGCTCCTCGGCCGTGAGCAGTTTGGACTCAATGTCGTTGAGAATGCGCAGGCAACTGTAGAGCGTGGTGGTTTTACCGGACCCGGTTGGACCGGTCACAATGAAAATCCCGTTGGGTCGGCGGATGACGTCGAGAATGTTTTCATGCACATCTTCCGGCAAGCCCAAGGATTCAAGTTCGAGATTCACCACTCCCTTGTCGAGCACGCGAAGCACCACGCTCTCGCCAAACTGCGTCGGCAGAGTGGACACGCGCAAATCCACTTGGCGCCCGGCGATCATTAATTTGATGCGCCCGTCCTGCGGTATCCGGCGCTCGGAAATATTCAAACCAGAAATAACCTTGATACGCGAGGATACCGGCACCGCCAGGTTTTTCGGCGGGGGAGCCATCTCGTAAAGCGCGCCGTCGATGCGGTAGCGGATTTTGAACTCGCTCTCGAACGGCTCGAAATGAATGTCCGAAGCTTTGTCCCGGATCGCCTGGTTCAGCACCAGATTCACAAACCGAATAATCGGCTGCTCGCTGGCGGCGGCCTCCAAATCCTTTTCCGTGGAATCCTCGCTCAACTCCGGCACTTCGTAAGTGTCCAGCTCCTTGAGCAGTTCCTCGACCGAGGCGTCATCCTCGCCGTAGGTGTCCACGATCCGCTTTTCGACGTCAACCGGGTCGCAAACCGCGAGGCTGATATCCCGACCCAGCGCGAAAGTGAGATCATCGACGATCTGGCTGTTGAACGGGTCGATGGCGGCCAGGCGGAGTGTGTTTCCCTCCTGCCCCAGGGGGAGGACCCCGTACATGCGGGCGATGCTGCCTTGAACCAAACCGGCTTGCTCCGATTCCAGTGATTCGGGAACTTTTTCGCAACTGGTGCCGAGGTATTCGGCCACCGCCTCCAAAAACTTCTCGCGGGTTAAAAACCCCCCGTCGATCACCAGCTCGGCCAGCGGCTGCCCGTTGGTGTTGTGCTCGTCCCAGAGGGCATCCAGCTCCTCGGTGCTGATGATCCCCTGATCTTTGAGCAAATCGTAAACGGATTGGGTGTGGGATTCAAACATGGCTGGCAGCCTCTTGGTGTTAGCGGCTTTTGACCTCCGCTCCCAGAGCGGAAAGTTTTTCACGCATTTCGTTCATGTTTTGCGCGTGCTCGATGGTTTGCTCGGCGCTGATGACATTGCGGTTGAACAAGCTCAACAAGTGCGCGTCCAGCGTGATCATGCCGAGGTTGGCCCCGGTTTGGATGTCAGACTGGATGCGGTAGGTTTTGTTGTCACGGATCAGGGCTTGAATTGAATTGGTCGCGACCATGAGTTCGAAGCCGGCCACCCGCCCTTTGGTGACGCGGCGGCAGAGAACCTGTGACAATACCGCGATAATCGAGGAGGCCAGCTGGGTGCGGATTTGGTCTTTCATATTGGCCGGAAAAGCATCCACAATGCGGTCCACCGTGCGGGCGGCGCCGGTGGTGTGCAGGGTGCCAAACACCAAGTGACCGGTTTCCGCCGCCGTCACGGCCGCCTCAATGGTCTCCAAATCGCGCATTTCCCCCACCAGAATCACATCCGGGTCCTGGCGAAGAGCGCGTTTAATCGCTTCGGCAAAGGTGGGCACGTCGGTGCCGACCTCCCGCTGGGTGACAATCGACTTCTTGTGCTCGTGGTAATACTCAATCGGATCCTCGATGGTGATAATGTGGCCGTCACGGTTTTCGTTGATGTAGTTCACCATCGACGCGAGGGTGGTCGATTTGCCGGAGCCGGTCGGCCCGGTCACCAAAAACAACCCGCGGGGGCGGAAAAGCAGCTCCTTCACCTTCTCCGGCAAACCGATTTCCCGGAGCCCGAACATCTTGTTCGGAATTTGCCGCAGCACCAAGCCGTAATTCCCCTTGGCCTTGAGCACGCTGACCCGGAAGCGGGCCTTGTCCTGGTAGGCGAACCCGAAGTCGGTTCCGCCCTGCATCTTCACCTGCTGCTGGTGGTGGTCGTTGGTGATGGCCTGCATGAGCTGCTCGGTGTCGGCGGGCTTCAATTTTTCGCCTTCGACCGGGACCATGCTGCCGGAAATGCGGAGGGTGGGCGCCTGCCCGACTTGGAGGTGAATGTCGGAAGCTTCCTCCTCCACCACCAAGTTCAAAAGATCGTTCATTTCGTAACTCATAATCTTGGGAAATCCATTTAAAGGTTATCAATCCGAATCGCCAACCGTGACGGAAATGACTTCGGCGGCGGTGGTAAGACCGGCCAACACCTTCCGCACACCGTCCTCGCGCAACGACCGCATGCCCATGTCACGGGCCTTGCCGCGGATTTTGCCGGTGGAGGCGTTTTCGTAAATCAGGCGCTCGATTTCTTCGTTCACTATGAAAATTTCCACAATGCAAAGACGACCGCGGAAACCGGTGTCATGACAATGCGAACACCCCTTCCCTTTCATGAAGGTGGCGGAGGAGATTTGTGATTCGTCCAAATTCAACGCCCTCAGCTCAAAGTCCTCCGGCACGGTGGGCTCTTTGCACTCCGGACAAATGCGCCGCACCAGGCGCTGGGCCATGGTTGCCCGCAGGGAAGCGGAGACCAGAAACGGCTTCACCCCAATGTCCACCATGCGGGTCACCGCGCTGGGGGCGTCGTTGGTGTGCAGGGTGCTGAACACCATGTGGCCGGTGAGCGAAGCGTTGGTGGCGATTTCCGCCGTTTCCAAGTCACGAATCTCCCCAACCATGATGATGTTGGGAGCTTGGCGCAACATGGAGCGGAGCGCCGCCGAAAAGGTCATCTTCACCTCGGCCCGCACCTGCACCTGGTTGATCCCGGAGAGCTGGTATTCAACCGGGTCCTCAACCGTGATGATCTTGCGGTCCGGTTTGTTGATGTTGTTGAGACAGGCGTAAAGCGTGGTTGTTTTTCCCGAACCGGTGGGTCCGGTTACGAGAAAAATGCCGTCGGGCAAATTGATCAGCCGATCCATGGTCCGCTGGTCGTCACTGAAAAAGCCGAGTTCCGGCAAGCCCAGCATCAACCCCTCCTTGTCCAAAATTCGCATGACGATGCTTTCACCGTGCTCGGTTGGCAAACAGGAGACGCGCAAATCCAACTCCTTGTCCGCAACCACTACTTGGATACGACCGTCCTGCGGAATCCGTTTCTCCGCGATGCTGATGTTGGCCATGATCTTCAAGCGGGAGATGATGGCCAGTTGCAACCGTTTCGGCGGGTTGTCAACCTCGTGCAGCGCGCCGTCGATCCGATACCGAACGCGGAAACGCTTTTCCAGCGGCTCCAGATGGATGTCCGAGGCCCTCCGCCGAATCGCGTTGGTGATCACCTTGTAAACCAGTTTGATGATGGGGGCGTCCGCCTCGTTGACGGTGTCATCATCCATCCCTCCCATTTCGGAGGCGATTTTGTCGAGATCCCCGTCCCCGGAATCCAACTCCGAGAGCATGTGCTCCACGCTGTCCTCCGAACCGTAATGCTTGTCGATGGCGGCGTCGATTTGCTGGCGGGAGGCGACGCACGGCTCGACCGAGAGCTGCAGCACATGGCTGAGACTGTCGATACCGTCCATATCGAGCGGATCGGCAATGGCTATGCGCAGCGTGTTGCCCTCCATGGAGAGGGGAAAGGCGTGGTAACGGATCGCCAATGATCGGGGCATGGCGCCAAGGACTTCGTCGTCCGGCTTGAGCGGCCCATCATCGGCGATCGGCATGCCAAACTCCTCGGCCAGGATTTCGGTGATCTGGCGGCTTTCCAGAATGCCGTTTTCGATCAAAACCGCCGTCACGTCCTGACGGGGCTTGTCCGGATCCACCAAGTCGTCCTGAACCTTTTTACGGGCGGCATCAACGACATCGGCGGGAACGAGCCCCTTTTCTACGATGAGATGGGTTATGAATTCATCAGTGGAGGTCACGGGAAGTAAACTGTGGAAGGAGAATGAATGTTGGGCCAGATAATTTGATTCACCGGTTCATGGCCATAAGAAATTCGGCGTTGGACTTGGTTTTTTTCAATCGCTGCACCAGCATTTCCATCGCTTCCACGGTGGGAACGCCCTGAATGGCCCGCCGCAGGGAGTAAATTCGGCTCATCTCGTCCGGATGATACAATAGTTCCTCTTTGCGGGTGCCGCTCTTTTCAATATTGAGCGCGGGGAACACCCGTTTGTCAACCAGGGCCCGATCCAAATGGATCTCCATGTTGCCGGTCCCCTTGAATTCTTCAAAAATCACCTCGTCCATGCGGCTGCCGGTGTCGATCAGCGCGGTGGCCAGAATCGTCAGGCTGCCACCTCCCTCAATGTTGCGGGCGGCGCCGAAGAAGCGTTTCGGTTTTTGCAGCGCGTTGGCCTCCACCCCGCCCGACAAAATCTTGCCACTGTTGGGCATCATGGTGTTGTAGGCGCGGGCCAGACGGGTGATCGAGTCGAGAAGGATGACCACGTGTTGACCGTTCTCGACCATGCGGCGGGATTTTTCGATCACCATTTCCGCCACCTCGACATGGCTGTCGGCCGGCTCGTCAAAGGTCGAGCTGACCACCTCCCCCTTGGTGTTGCGGCGGAAATCGGTCACCTCCTCAGGCCGTTCATCAATCAGCAACACGATCAAATGCGCCTGCGGGTTGTTGGCCGCCACAGAATTGGCGATTTGTTGCAGCAGAACCGTTTTGCCGGTTCGCGGCGGTGCCACGATCAAGCCGCGCTGGCCAAAACCGATCGGGGTCAACAAATCGACCGAGCGCATGGACACGTCTTTCATGCCGGCCTCGCTGCCGGCCAGCTCCAGCAACATTCTCTGGGTTGGATAATACGGAATCAAATCCTCGAAAGGCGCGGTGTCGGCCACCTCGGTCGGATCCTTTTCCATGACCTTGAGCAAACGGAGCGCCGCCGGGCACCGCTCGTGGTCCTCCGGCGCCCGGATTTGCGCCTCCACCAAATGGCCCTTTTGCAAACCGAACCGTCGGACAAAGGTTTGAGCAACGAAGGTGTCCTCCGGTTGGGGGTGGTAATTGTGGCTGTGCCGGGCGATGATACCATAGCCGCGCTCGGATACATGAAGGATGCCGCGGTCGTGAATCGGTCGTTTTTCCTCCTCCGCTTTTTGCAGCAAACGGCTGATCAGGATGCGCCGGTTGGGTGCGGTGTCCAACACCACACCCGAGTCACGGGCCCGCTCCACCAATTCATGCAGAGAAAGCTCATACAATTTGTCCAGATGCAACGGTTCGCCGGCATATTCCTCCGCCCGGGTGGTTAGGGCCTCAAAATCCTGGAACCGGCTCACATCCGGCAACTCGCCCAGATAGGGTGCCGATTCCTGAGCCGGACCACCTCCGCCGCCTGCGCCGCCGATTTTTTTCTTTTTCTTCTTTTTCTTTCCCGGGCCAAACGCCGGGTTGTTTCCCGGCTGAAATCCCGGCTTGGGCGGGCGCGGTCCGGAAAATCCTCCGGGACCGCCATGACGGGGACGAAAGCCTTCCCGGTCACGCGGATGCTGAAAATCAGGACGCCCGCGGTCCGGGCGCGGTCCTTTTCTAAAATGCCCGGAAGGCTCATTCTTGTCCGGCTCATTCCCGCCCGATTGGGATTTCGTTCCGGCATCGTCCGGTCTCCCGGCTCCGTCGCCACCTTCCTCACGCTTCGATTGATCGCCGGAAGCGCCATCCGAAGCGCGGGGTTCACCAGGGGCTGCATCGGAATGCCGGTCATTGCCGGGATCATGACCACTGCCCGGGGAGCTTTCGTTTTCTTCAGCCCGGCTGGCTTTGGAAGAAACAAAAACGTCCTGGTCCCCGGAGGAATCCTTTCTCCCGGACTTTTGCGAAGTGGACGGACCAGTCGATTCTCCCTCTCCAGACACCGGATCGGCATCGGTCTTTTTGGTTTTGGCGAGCGGCCTGCCGCGGCGGCGGGCCGGTGCTTTTTTCGGGACGGTGTCTTCACCGCCCCCGGATCCGGAGGAGTCGGCATTCTCAGCAGGCGCCGGTGTCCCGGCCTCCTTGGAATCCTCCTCTTTTTTCACGCGGCGGGGACGGGCCACACGGCGGGTTCGTTTGGGAGCCGGCTCTTGAGCCGGTTCCGGCGGTTGTTCGGCGGCGGCTGGTTTTTCCGCTTCCGGAGGCAGCGCCCTGGGCGACCAATCTTCCTGGCTATGCATGTTTACAGAGGGAGTGGGTTTGGAATGTTTCGTGGAATCCGCGTCTTCTGAAAAGAGTGGAATTTGCTCGAATGGCATGAATGAATTTGGATCAAAAATTAAAAGAGGAATTCGCGGTCAAACGGTTGGCCAAACAGCGCACTTGGCTCCGCAGGAAATCAAGGGAGCCGTTGTTTAGAAGAAAATAACCGGCTCGGTTCATTTTTTCCGTCAACGGCAGTTGATTGGAAAGCCGCTTCGCAATTTCCGGTCCGGTAAGCCCCCGCTGAAGAAGACGTTTGTGCCGCGTCTCTTCATCCGCCCCCACACAAACGCTGAAATCGACTGATTTTTCAAGACTTTTTTCAAAGAGAAGTGGAATCTGCACCACCCAGTCCCGGTTGGGCGATGATTCGACCGAACGCCGCCAATATTCGGCGACACGGGGATGAAGCAGGCGTTCCAACCACTCCAGCCCGGCCCTGTCGGCAAACACCGCTTTCCCAAGCGCTCCGCGGTCCACGCCGCCTTCGTTTCGAATGACCGCGTCGCCAAACCGACCGCGCACCGATTCGATGACCCCGGAGTCTTCCGCCAGCAACTCGTGCACGATCCGGTCGGTGTCCTCCGTCAAAAAACCGGCCTCCGCGAAAAACCCGGCCGCCGTGCTTTTTCCGCACCCCATCCCTCCTGTCAAACCGATAACCATGGAAATCGTTACCAGTGACGGGAAACCGAGCGGAAATTTGCCATCGTCGCAAACATGTGAAGGAATGGTTTCTAGCGAAGAACCCGGAAGTCAGTTGTAACCGGGTAATGTGGATACTGGATACAATCGCCAATCATGGATCGAAAAACAAGCCCGAACCCCGAAGTTCTTTGTTTTGGGGAAGCTTTGTGGGACTGCCTGCCGCACGGTCTTTTTTGCGGCGGTTCGCCTCTCAACGCGGCCGTCCATTTACACCGTCTCGGAAGCCGCGCGCTGTTGGTTTCGGCGGTGGGCGGGGATTTCCTCGGGGAAGAATTACTCCTGCGCCTCCGCGAAGCCGGCATGGATGTCAGCCAAGTGCGCCGGCACTCCCGCCTGCCGACAGGCACCGCCCGGTTGCGCCTCGATCGCAAAGGCGAAGCCGATTTTACCATTGCCGAACCGGCGGCCTGGGACCGCCTCACCATTGCGGAGCCCTTGATCCGCCGGGCCTCCGGGGGAGCTTGCCTCCTGCACGGCAGCCTTGCGCTCCGCGGCCAAACCAACCGCCGGGCGCTGGCCAAACTGGCCGGGCTTCCCGGCATAAAGCGGATTTTCGATGTCAACCTGCGGGCACCCCATGATAACCCGATCCTGGTTGCCCAATGGGCGCGCGGGGTGGACTTGATCAAGGTCAACCGGGAGGAACTCCAACGGCTGGCGCCCGCCGCCTCCCGTGGGCACACTCTGGAACAAACGGCCCGCGCCCTGGCCGCGGAATGGCAAACTCCCCGGCTCTGCGTGACCTTGGACGCGGATGGAGCCGCTCTCCTGGACGGTGACCGGTGGCACCGGGAACCGGGACGGAAGGTGCGGGTGAAAGACACGGTGGGCGCGGGTGACGCTTTTCTCGCTGCCCTGATTCATCACTGGATGTTGGGCGGAGCTGATCCGGCGGACGCCTTGGCCATCGCCTGCCGTCTGGGTGAATATGTGGCCACCCGCGACGGGGCCACGCCGGGATTCGACCCGAAACGCTTTTCCTGAAAGAATGGCGGGGAAACGCTCAGCCGGCCTGTTCAAGCCTGTCGATCACCAAGTCGGCCAGTTCGCGGATGGCCCCTTTGCCCCCGTGATTTTCCAACACGATTCGCGCCGCCGCCAGCGCCTTCGGGTGGGCGTCGCCCACCGCCACGGGGCAACCAACCTCCGCCATGCACTCCAAATCATTCACGTCGTTCCCCAGGTAAACCACCTCTTCCTTACGCAGTCCGTGCCGCTCCATCCAATCGCGCAAGTGGCCGATTTTGGTATTCAAACCTTGGACACACTCGAGCTTCAGCTTGCGGCAACGGGCGGCCACCACGGGATTCGGCTCCTTGGAGAGCACGATCATCGGCAGGCCGGTCTTGCGCAGCAGATCGAAACCCATGCCATCGCCACGGCTGCAAGCCACGCTTTCCACGCCTTCCTGGTTGACGATGACTCCGTTGTCGGTGAACACCCCGTCGAAATCAAAAACCAGCCCGGTCGGTTTTTTCGGCAACAGCGCGCGTTTTCCCGCGTTCTGCAAACGGCGGCAGACGCCCTCCATCACCGCCAAATCCTCCGGGCAGCGAATCACGTTCGCCCGCGCGGCGGGAATCTCCAGCAAAACGGTCTCCTCCGGGCCGACTTCCTTTCCGGCCAGCCAACCCGCCGCGCGCGCCACCCGCAGGGCGCCGGTTTCCCGAAAGAGGGGTTCCCCCGCGGCGGCCGGGCTTCCGTCGGACCGGCGCACCGTTTCGCGCAAAGCCGCCACCGCGGTCACGAGTTCGGCACGGTCTTCGCCCAGTTGGGCCACCGCCTTCTCCACGTCGCCGCTTTCCAACCCGGGAGCGCCCATCGACAAAAACGCGATCCACTCCCCCGCCTCTGCGGGCGTCACACCCGCCAAATCCACGGTCCGCCGCAACCAGGAGTCAACGGACTCCTCCGGTCGCCGCCCGGTTTCGATGATCTCCCCTTCACCCGTCAACGGAGACGGCAGGGAAGACCGGTCGGCAACCGCCACCAGCACCCGTCGCACGGAATCCGCGCCGCGCGCCGCTTGCAAGGCGCGGGTAAACAGAGTTTGCCCGGCCAGTCGGGTGGCGGGGGACGGAAAAGGATCAGCGGAATACAAAATGGCCAGACTCATCGGAGAGAACGCGGTTGGTGAAAATAAAAAACCGCCCGCGGGTGAAGGCGGACGGCCAAGGTTTGAAAGATTTTTTCAGACGTAAGCGAGGCGTTCGGCCACCTTGGCCACCTCGTCCCGCCCTTCCAGAAGATCGGCGATCGGGTCCCAGCGGCCTTCGATCAACGCCTGCCGGGCGGACGGGCGAAGTTCCGCGGGATACTCATTCGCCCCCGCGCGCACCACCTGCTTTTCCACGTCGATAACGATCTCCAAAGTGGGATCGGCCTCCACCGCTTGGGCGATTTCACGGATATCCGCCCGCTTCAGGCTCACGCACGGCATTCCCAGAGTGGTTGAGTTGCCAAAGAAAATTTCCGCGAAATTCTCCGCAATGACTCCCCGGAATCCGGCCCGGTAAATGGCCTGCGGAGCATGTTCGCGTGAACTCCCGCAACCGAAATTCGAACCGGAGAGCAAAATCGTCGCCTCCGCGAAGCGGGAATCGTTGAGCGGGTGTTTTTTTTCACTCCCGTCCTCGTTTTTGCGGACGTCGTAAAAAAGGAACTCCCCCAGCCCGTCGAAAGTGATGCACTTCATAAAACGGGCCGGAATAATCCGGTCGGTGTCGATATCGTCACCGGGAACGTGAACGCCGCGTCCCCGGACTTCTTTGATCGGTTCCAATGCCATTGTCGATTAAACCTCCGCCAGTTCGCGAACGCCGAACACTTCGCGGGCGTCGCTGATTTCGCCGGTCACGGCGGCGGCCGCCACCATCACCGGGCTCATGAGAATCGTGCGGCCGGTCGGGCTTCCCTGCCGGCCTTTGAAATTGCGGTTGCTGCTGCTGGCGCACAATTGATCGCCGATCAGTTTATCGGGATTCATCGCCAGGCACATGGAGCACCCCGCGCCGCGCCACTCGAATCCGGCTTCGCGAAACACGTCGGCAACCCCGTTTTGCTCGCAAATGAGGGCGACCGCCTGCGATCCCGGCACCGCGATCGCTTTCACCCCGGCGGCCACCCGTTTTCCTTTTAAATAGCGGGCCGCTTCCACGAAATCGCTGAACCGGCCGTTGGTGCAACTGCCGAAAAAGGCCACGTCAACAGGCGTTCCCTTGATCGGAGCGTCCGGAGTCAGTTTCATGTAGGCCAAAGCCTCCTCCACGCTGTCGCGCTCGGACCCGGTAACTTTTTCCGGTGAAGGCACCGATTCTTCAATGGAAATGGCCTGACCGGGATTGATCCCCCAGGTGACGGTGGGCGGGATGTCCTCGGCGCGAATATCCACCACGTCATCGTATTCGGCGTCCGGATCGGAGGCAAATCCCCTCCAGCGCTCGACCGCCTTGTCCCACCCGGCGCCGGTTGGGCAATACGGACGGCCTTTCAGGTATTCAAATGTGGTCTCGTCCGGATTGACATACCCGGCGCGGGCTCCGCCCTCGATTGACATGTTGCAGACGGTCATCCGCTCCTCCATGGAGAAGCGGTCAAAAACATCCCCCCCGTATTCGTAGGCGAATCCGGTGCCGCCATTGACCCCGAGGGTGCGGATGATGTGCAAGATGACATCCTTGGCATAAACCCCAGGCGGCAACTGGCCGCGCACGTTGATGCGGCGCACTTTCAGCTTCCCAAGGGACATGGTTTGGGTGGCCAGCAAATCGCGCACCTGGCTGGTGCCGATGCCGAAGGCGATCGCCCCGAAGGCCCCGTGGGTGGAGGTGTGGGAATCTCCGCAGGCAATGGTGGTTCCCGGCTGGGTGATCCCCTGCTCCGGCCCGACGATGTGAACAATCCCCTGTTTGCCCGAGGCAAGGTCAAAGTAGGTGACCCCGAACTCTTCGCAATTGCGGCGCAATTCCTTGATCATGGCGTCGGCCAGCGCGTCGGCAAACGGCTCCTCCCGCTGATCGGTCGGCACGATGTGGTCCACCGTGGCAAACGTGCGGTGCGGATAGGCCACCTTCAACCCGAGATCGCGCAGCATGCCAAACGCCTGCGGACTGGTCACCTCATGGATGAGGTGCGTCCCGATGAACAATTGCGTTTGCCCGTTTGGCAACGTGCGGACGGTGTGGGCGTCCCAGACTTTTTCAAACAAAGTTTTTCCCATGATCCCAACTGGATTAGTGATAAAAGAGGAACCATACGCGTCCCCTCCCCGGCTCTGCAACCGGAAAGATAAATTGCCACCGGGGCCGTGCGTGCCGGATTTGTGGCAACCGGCCAATCGGCCCGCCCCAGCGGTTTGGGCGGAAAATCGTGGCGCAGGGTGTATTGACTTTCCACGGCCATTGTCCAGCATTCAAATAATCATGCCAATGCGTCTTTTCCTTCTTGCCCTCCTGGCCCTCCTTCCCTGCGCGTTATACGCCAATTCGACCCTCACTTTCCGGGGCGTGCTGGTTCTGGGGGACACCCGCGTTTTCTCCCTCGCCACCGAAGATGGGTCCCAAACCGCCTGGGTCTCCCTCGGGGAATCCTTTGCCGGGCATGAATTGGTCTCATTTGACCAAGCGGAAAACAAACTTCTGCTGCGCGCCGACGGGGTGGAAAAAACGATCCACCTTTCCAGTTCCTCCCCCCGAATGGAGAAAGCGGAAAAAATCTCCGAAGCCGCCGAATTGATACGAAGCATGAAGTTCGAGGAGATGATTAAAAAATCAATCGACCAACAGAAAGAAGCCATGGCCGACATGACCCGGCAAATGCTGGGTGACCAGGCCAGCGAGGAAATGATCGCCATGCAAATGCGGGCCATGGAAGCCTTCAACGAAGCGATGGATTGGGACGGTTTTCAGGAGGACATGACCCGCGTCTATGAAGAAACCTTCTCCAGCGAGGAAATTCAGGGATTGCTTAATTTTTACTCCACTCCCGCCGGACGGGCTTATGTGGACAAACAGCCGGAACTCGCCCGCCGCACCATGCAAGTCATGCAACCGCGCATCATGAAAGCCATGCCCCGCATGCACCAGGCGTTGGGTGAAACCCCTCCGCCGGTGCCGACACCGGCCCCGGCGGCCGCGCCCGCCACACCGTAGTTTTATCCAAGTTTAAGCCGAACCCCGGCTTACGGCGACGGGCATTGGTTCGCCACTTTCGTCCCGCAATAGCCAGCTCAGTTTTTTCTTTAACTGGGCCCGCGCCCGATAGAGCCGGGTTTCCACCGCCTTGGGCGAACAGCCGAGCACGTCGGCAATCTCTTGGTAGGACAGGTCTTCAAACTGAAACAGCAAAATCGCGGTTTTCAGGTCGTGGGGCAACGCGTTGATCGCCTCCTTCACCGCGTCGGCGGCATCAACCTCCCCGGCCGCCGCCGCCGGATGCACGGCGGATTGATCCTCCAGCCATTCCTCGCGCACCACCGGTTCGCCTCCCTCCTCGCGGGGACTTTCCAACGGGACTGAAGGGTGACGGCGGCGCCACCGCACCCGGTTGCGGCACAGGTTGGTGGCGATGGCGAAAAGCCAGGTGGAAAACTTCGCCTTGGGCAGGTAACGCCGCCGGTTTTGGTAAACCTTCACAAAGGCTTCCTGGGTCAAGTCGGCGGCGTCGGCGTGATTCAGCACATACCGGTAAATGAACGATTGCAAAGGAGCCTGCCACCGCTGGATCAGCTCGGAAAGAGCGCCGTCGTTTCCGTTTTGCAAATCCAGCATCAGCTCGACGTCGCTTGCGCTTGGCTCGGGCTTTTCAGTGGTCATGGAACGCAGTATGCGGGGCTCCGCCAAGACTTCAATGCTGGTCGCGGCCATGCACGGTCAGTTGGGCGGTGACTTTGTCCAAATAGCGCTGCCGCTGTTCCGGTTCCATCACCGCGCCCACCCGGTAGGCGTGCTCCAGCATGGAACGGTGGCATTCTTTTTTTATCCGCGCCAACTCGGCCAGAGCCAACTCGACATCCTCCGAAACCCCGTCACTGGCAGCGATGGCTTGGTCCAGACGCAGCTGGGCGGCGCTGACTTTATCGCACAACCGCTGGCATTCCGGACGGTAGGCAACATGCAGATCCACCACCTTCTCCCACTGGTTGTCGGTCAGGGAAAATTCGTGCCGCAACCAACCGAGTTCATCCTCCCAAGGATCGCCTGCCGACTGGCTGCGCACTTGGTAGTAGGCCAGCGAGGAAACAACGGCGACCAGCACGGCCGCCGCCAACAAGAGCGCTCCTTTGTTCATCGGCCGGGTCCGTGATGGTGGGTGTGGGTGGCGCCGGCGGCCTGCGCCACCGGATTAATGGAGGTCAGGTAAACCCGTTCCCATTGCGCGGGATCGGGCGGTTCCTGCCGTGACAAACGCCACTCGGCCACGCCGATGCCCCCCAGCAAAGCCACGGCCAGCAACGCCGCGGCGGCGGCGGGCCGCAGCAAAAACCCTTCCGAAAAGCCGCTCAGCCACTCCAAAGGACGAAAATGCCATTCCGGTTCGCCGGATTCGGCCAGGCGGCGCCAGACCCGTGGCGCAAGGTCCGCCGAAGGGGCGGCTTCCACTTTCCACCGCTCCAATAGGCGCTCAAGCTGTTGTTCATCTCGGTTTGACATCATTTCATGTAAACCCGGCGGAACGGTTGTCCCTTGTTAATTTGGCGAACACTCGTTGAAAAAAAGTTCCGCCGCCTCCCAAATCCGGGACATCGGTCCCCGCTCTGCCGGTGGAAACCGCTTGCGCAAGGCATCCCATGCCGGGGAATCAACCGGATTCTCTCCACCCGCCGCCCACAGGGCAAACAAGGCGGGCGAGGGATGATCCGCCATGGCCGCCGCCCGTTTTTCCGCCCGGTTGGCCAATTCCTCCTCCAGCCCATGCTCCGCCAAAACGCCCAGCATGCGGTTCAACGGCACCCGCGCCGGATCGCCGCGGCCTAAACAAGCCCCGATCCAGCGGGGAACCGATGTTGAGAACGGCTGATAATGAAAATACACCAAATCGGGCATTCTCTCGGCACCGTAATCGACCACCGCCTCCAGCGCTTCCTCAGCCTGGCCAAGGGCCAGAGCGGTTTCCACATAACTCACCCGCATTTCCTCGGTGAACTCCACCGGATTGTTCCGCAACCCGAGCCGCCACGCCCGCGCGGCCAGATCGGGCCGCTCCAGTTCCATGAACCGCCGCCCGAGCGGATTCAACAAATGCTCGGTCGGCTGCACCCCGTAAAAATGATCCAGTGAATCCGCGTCGGGCGATTTCCATTTCTCAAAAAACCGCAGGAGGTCCTCCATCCGTCCCGCCTCCTGATAAACGCCGAAAATCAACGGGTAATCCAGCAAGGCGGACACCACGTCAACGGTGATCAGGTGATCGAAGGCGGCGGCGGCTTCCTCCGCCAGTCCCCGGCCCGCCAACCACCTGATGAATTGGAAATACATTTCCCCGTCACCCTTGAACATGGCCGCAGCCTCCCGGTGGTGCCGAAGCGCCTCCCGCCGGTGGTAACCGGCTTCCACCACCGCGCCGCTTCCCGCGGCGGCCTGCCACAGGAAATCATGCGCTTCGCCCAACAGCAGGCGCGGCGCCCGCCCGCCGGGGGCTTTTTCCAAAATGGTCTCCAAACCGGCCTTGTATTCATCCAGTGAATTCGTCTTAATCAAAACATCCAGCGCCGACTTGCGCGCCTCTCCGCCGAGATCCTCAAAGTACAGGGGTGGCGTTTTCAACAAGGTCACCCGCGCCAGCGCCGCGGCCTCTTCGCTTTCCCCCCGAGACAACGCCACCCGCGCGCGGACGTCGCGCCACTCGGCCTTTTCTCCCTCGTCCAAAGCCAGCGGCGCGATCCGGTCGATCCACGCCGCCGCCTCCTCCGGCAACCCGGTCCCGGCCAATCCCGCCGCCAACTCCAACAACGCGCGCGGCGAAGCCGTTTCCGGGTTCCACTCCGCGGCCAGGGCGGCCGCCAGTTCCGCATCGCGCCGATACACCGCCAGGGCGAAACCGAGCTTGCGGGCCTCCTCCCGCAACCCCTCCGGCACCGGGTCGGGCAATTCCGCCAGCAACCGGCGCGCTTCCGCATACCGCTCCCGCGCTCCCATCGCGTAAGCGGCCGCCACATGCAAATTGCCGTCCCCGGTCTCGCGCGCTCCCGCCGCCAAATGCTCCGCCGCCTCCTCCCATCGGTCGTTCCAGGCAAGCAACAGCGCCCGCGTGAAATAGCCGCCAGCCCGGCGGTCTTCCGGCAGGGCTCCCTCCCCTTCCGTTTGCCAGGCGATCACCGCATCCATGACCGGCCCGGCGGGGTCCACCGCCTCCTGCAGCTCCTCCATGCGGTCGAAAGTGAGAAAGGGATTCGGCGGAGGAAACGGCATAGCCTCCCGCCACCGCCAGGGAGCGCTCACCGGACGCGCCCCCGCCTCCACCGGTTGTTGAAACTCTTCCAAAAAACCGGCCACCCACCGGGCCGCTTGCTCCGCGCCGTCCTCCGCCGACAGCCACGCCCGCGCCACCAACAAACGGGATCCCGGGAAAGCCCCGTGTTCGCTGACCAGCCGTTCGTGCCAGGACTCCGCCGCCTCCGGATCACTCGACTCCACCGCGGCCATCAATTGCCGCGCCGCATGCTCCCGGGAGCCCTCCTCGGGAAGAGACGATTCGTCCGCCTCAAAGGTTCCAAGCCGCCGCTGGATCTGATCCCGCATCCGCCGCTGCCGCTCGGGAAGATCGCCGGGAAAAACCTCCTCCACGCGGTCGGCGGCCCGGCTCATGGCTTCGATCAATTCCGGAAACCGCTCGGTGCTGAGCACATAACGATTGATGGCGGTCAGCGCGTAATCAGCCGCTTCGGGATCCGGCACCCCCGCGTCGAGAAACTCCCCGATCTCCTCCAGCAAAACGCGGGGCGCGTTCAAAACCGCAAGCGCGTGCATGCGCAGGGCGGGGCGGAATTCCCGCGTCAACATCCTCCCCTCCGTGACCACCACTTCGCCGTTTCGCCAATCGGCCAACTCCTTCCAATACTGCAAAGCGGCGTCACGGGCCTCCCCGACCGTGGAAGGCCCAGGGTCCTGGCGCATGCCGAGAAACCCGAAATCCCGGTGTTGATCCGAACCATAGCTCCCCAACGCCCCGCCTATCCGAAACTTGGCGGCAAGCCGGTTGTGAAAGGCCAGATTCAACCTCCGGAAAAGTTCCCGTCCGTCAGCCGCCCCGGACGGCGGTTCGGGCATGGCCGCCACCCGCGCAAAGTGATCAATCGCTTCGTCCTTTTCTTCCTGATACAACCTGAGTTCGGCCAGAGCAAACAGCTTGGCCCAATCCTCCTCCGCCCTGTCCCAATCCGTTTCCACGGCACGGGCAAAATCATCCAACACCCCGGCTTCGCGCAGGCGGGGCAACCGTTGCCGCCAAAAATCCGCTTCCCCGCGAAAAGCATCCGCCCGCTCGCCAAGCAGGTTGCGGAATTCCTCCGCCGCCCCTTTGTCCAACAGCGCCTCCGCATAGGCCCGGCGGTTGTCATCCGACGCGGGACCGGCCTGATACGCCTCCCGGCGCAAACGCGCAACCCCGGCCAAATCCCCGGCGTCCTCCGCCCATTTCAAGAGCATCGGGCGGACCAACATCGCGCTGATGGCATCCCCGGCGGCCTCCTTGAGCAACTTCCGGGAAGTCTCCGTATCTCCGGGCACTTGCAACACGGCGCTCAGAATGGCGGCATGTTGCCAAGCCGGCCAGTCCTCCGGTATGGAAAGCGTTTCGGTTGCCTCCACCCAGGAGCCATCGACCCATGCGGCGCGGCTGAACGGCCCCGCCAGCGCCAGCTTTTCCAGCCATGTTTCCGCCGCCTCCATCGCCTCCGCGTACATCCTCGCCGACTCCGCGGTTCGTCCCACCGCCAGGAGAGTTTCCGCGCCATCCAGGTACCGGGGCTCCACCGCCGCGCCGGGAACCGCGCCGAACGAATCGATGCCCAAAATCATGGCGGCAACGAAGCTCATCGCCGCAAGAAAAGCCCGGTGGTTTCGGAAAACGCGCGCTGGAGATGTCATAAACCGCCAACCCTACCCACCTTCCCGCCGAAAGCGAAAAGAAAAAAACCGCTCGCAATGTGGATGCCTCCGGAATCACCCGGGCACGGAATGACCCGTTCACCCAAAGAAGGAAAGCCAGTTCAATAGAGGCCGGACCCGCTTTCGATATCGGTCAAGTCCACCTTCGATATCAACCAATCGTTGTTCTCCAACACCCATTCGAGGCGAAAACTCCGCCGTTCGCGGGCGCGTTCTCCCGCCATGGTGAACGTCGCATCCGCCGTCAAATCCATGACCGCCGACTGTTGATCCCCGGCAACCTCGATCGACCGGCTGACAACGCGGACCGACAAGGCCGACAAGGTTTGCCGCGCTTGGGCGACGATGCCGGTCATTTCATTGCGGTCGGTCATTTCCGGAAGCGGGCGGCCGACGTTGAGCCGGGGTTCCGAGGATAGGTAAGTGGTGAGTTCCCTCGATTGGCCGATGATCAGGAAGGGGGATTCGTCTCCGGTGACTTCGACCAGCGCGATCGCCTCATTGAGCCGTTGATTGATGATGGTTTCGACATCGTCGCGGGTAAAGAAAACCCAAAACAAAACCGCCGCTCCAATAATTCCGGCGGCAATCAGCAAGCGAGGGAGAATCACGTTCATAAGGAAAATGGATGTGGATGGCCGGGATCAACCCGAACAACTGAAACCTGCCCGGCAACCACAAAAGCCGCCGGGCAGGAGACAGATCCGACATTGGTGGAAAACGGCACCGGCGCAAGGCCAATGCCACACCCAACGCGGAAATTCTTTCCTACTTGAAGGAAATCCTCTCGTGCGCGGCCAACAGCTCGCGCCAACCGTCCATGCGGTAATCCCGCTGCACTTGGATCAAATCCGCCAGCGCCTCGTCGCAGTGGAACTCATAGGTGCCGTTGATGAAGATGTTGTTGGCCACGGCGGCCCCGGCCATGTAACCGCTGTTGCCCCCTCCCTTGAGATCGAGTTCGGCATTGGGGGCGTAAACGGCGGCGTGCACCGCTCCATTCCCGTGCAGCTTGATTTCCTGACTGCTCGGGGCACTGCCGAAAATCATCAAATTTGCGGGCACATTGGACAGATTGGCCACGCCGTTTCCCCCGACATCCATGTCACCATCGACATACATGATCAACGAGCCGGTGCCGTGAACCACGATTTCCCCGCTGGCTCCTCCCACGCGGGTGTCGCCGGTTACATGCAGCACCACCGGACCCCAGATTTCGAGTTTGCGGTTTTGCAGGCGAATGCGATCCACCAAATAAACTTGCGGTGTGTTGGCTCCGGCCACCCCGAGGGATTGGTCGTGGTTGATGTATCCGAGATAGCCGTCGTAACTGGACGGCGGCACCACCGGAGGAAACTCGGCCGCAAAATCGCGGGCCACCCGCTCCGGATCAATATTGTCGGGGGGGGAATCAAACCCGCGAATGGTTCCATTGGGGCCCACGTTGGGCCAAGCCCCGCCGGTGGCGACATATCCCCAAATGCTGGCATTGGATAAGGTCACCGAATCCACTTCAACCGAAGCGCTGGCAACAAACCCGCGGTCGTTTCGGTTCAGATTCAAAAACGGCGTGTAAGGTCCAAGGCGCGAGTCGTAGCTGTCCACCATGGCGTTGCCACCGGCGAACCGAATGGTCTCGCGGGCGGTCAGACCGTTGGCGAACAGGGAACGCCGGGAAAGGCGCACGTCCACCTGCCGGGAAGCGGGCGAGCCGCCGCGTTGGGTCTCGATCCTCCCCTCGGAGACCACCCTCGGATTACTGAGGTAATTAAACATAATAATGTTAATCACCCCCTCGTCCCCATTCCCCAAGTCGATGCGGTGATCGCTCAAGGTGGCATTGTTGCCCGATTGCACCCAACCGCCCCAGTTGCCGTTGTTCAGAGCGTCCAAAGACAGCTCCACGCCGGCTTCGGCGAGGTTGAGGGTTTGGTTGAATTGAAAAGCAGCATGGGAGATTCGCGTCTCACTGGATGCGAGCTTGAGAAAGCCCGCGACCGACAGAGCCATCACCGTCACGATTACCAAGGTAACCATGAGGATCGAGCCATTTTCGGATTGATGATATTGCTTGTTCATGGGTTCAGTGAAATTTACCAGTCCCACTCAACCCCAGTATCCGTGACAACGCCACCCTGAACTGTGTCAAGGAATTGTCAAAGATGGTGATGCCATTTCCCCATTCCCGCCCAGGCTCATGCGGACCCGCCAGAGAGATTCAGGCTAAACTTGACCCCGCTGTCCCCCGCACCGTTAAAATTGCGGTCCCTTTGCTGCCATAAACGGTTTTGATTCCTTTAATCGCAGAGACAACATTTCCACCAACATCGCCACTCGTCCATGGGTTTCCATCAAGCCCGGTTCAATGAACGACCCGTCCGCCAAACCATTAGCTTCCAACGCTGAAACCAAACTCCGCCAAGAGCTCGCCCCCCCTCTTTCGGAAGCCGGGGAAACCACCCTCCGGAACGCCGGCATGCTGGCCGCCCTGGTGGACGCCCAGCGGCAAATCAGCATGGCCGAAAATTCTTCGGAGGTTTTGCTCGACCGTGTTGCGGCCATCGTCCGAAATCTGCTGGCCAGCGAAAGCGCGGTCGTGGAGGTGGTGGAGGGAGACGAATTGGTCTGCCACGCCGCCGAAGGTTCAACCGGCGGCGAACCGGTTTACCGCCTGTCCGCGAAAAACAGCCTTTCCGGGTTGGCGGTGAAAACCCGCTCCTCCTTGATCTGCGAAGACGCGCTCAATGATCCACGCGTGGACCGGGAGGCCTGTTTACAATCCGGCGTCCGCTCCATGCTGGTCAGTCCGATCCTGACTTCCAAGGGAGTTTACGGGGTCATCAAAGCCCTCTGCCTCACCCCGGGTTGTTTCCATGCCGGGGAAATCGGATTGTTGGAATCCTTGGCCGAATCGGTCGGCTCGCTGATTGAACGCCGCGAAAACGCCGACCGGCTGCGGGCCTCCGAGGCCAATTATCGGATGCTTTTCGCCCAAAATCCCCAGCCCATGTGGGTCTATGATCCGCAAACCCTGGCCATGCTCGCGGTCAATCGGGCGGCCATCCGCCATTACGGTTTTTCCGAAAAGGAATTCCTGGCCAAGTCGATCACCGACCTTCACTTCCCGGATGATGTGGCTGGCTTTATGGATAAAGTCCCCGCTTTTCGCGCGGGCAGCAAACGATCCTGGCGGTGGAGCCACCGCAAAAAAGACAACAGCCGGATTGAAGTTGAAATCACCGCCGATGACATCGAGTTTTCCGGCAAGCCGGCCCGCTTGGTTCTCTCCACCGACGTGACCGAACGGGTCCGGGCTCAAGCCGAGGCAACCCGCGCCACCCGGGCCCTCCGGATGTTGGGGGACGCCAACGAGGCCTTGATCCGGGCGAACCGCGAGGACCGGCTGCTCGAAAACATTTGCCGGATCGCCGTCGAAACGGGCGGCTTTGCCATGGCCTGGGTCGGCTACGCGGAGCGGGACGCGGAGAAAACCATCCGTCCGGTGGCGCACGCCGGTGCCGAGGACGGCTACCTTTCGGTTATCCGGCTCTCATGGGATGAAAACGCGCCCAGCGGGAATGGCCCCGGAGCCCTCGCCATCCGAAGCAGGCAACCCGTGGTGGTGCCGGACATCACCTCCCCCGAAAGTGGATTCTTCTGGACCGGGGAAGCCTTGCGCCGGGGATACCGCGGCGTCGTCTGTCTGCCACTTTTCCACGAGGAAACGACCTTTGGCATGATCGCGCTTTGCCTGCCGGAAGCGCGGGAGATTCCGGAGCAAGAACTGACCATTTTGCGGAAACTGGCCGACAATCTCGCCTATGGAATCGCCGCTTTGCGAGCCCGGGACGAAAGCCGCAAAACCCAGGAAATGGTGGTGCGGGTCGCCCAGGCGGTTTCCACCGGAACGGGGGAATCGTTTTTTCAAACCCTGAACCGCAACATGATCGAGGCGCTCGGGGCAGTCGGCGGCTTGATCGGCAAATACGATCCCGTCTCGGATTCCATTGAAACCATCGCTTTCCGGCTGCGCGACCGCGAGCGGGACTCCTTGGTTTACCAAATCAAAGACACCCCCTGCGAAGAAATGCTGGCGGGACGCTGCCGCCTGTTTCCCGGAGATTTGCAAGCGCGGTTTCCGCGGGACGCCATGCTGGGGGAAATCGGCGCGGAGGCGTATGCCGGCATTCCCCTCACCGCGCCGGACGGAAGCATCGCGGGGTTGATGTCCGTGTTTTACGAAAAGCCGATCCAGGAATCCGGGTTCATTCTTTCGACCCTCGCGATATTCGCTTCCCGCGCGGCGGCGGAGCTGGAGAAACAAAAGGCCGACGCGGTCCTGCGGGAGCAAGCCTCGCTTCTCGACAAAGCCCAGGATGCAATCTACGTGCGGGACCTCCAAAACCGCCTCACCTATTGGAACAAAGGCGCGGAACGGATTTACGGGTGGAGCGCCGAAGCCGCCGCGGGCCGGGATGTCGGAGACCTGATCCGGGAAAGCCAGCCGGGCGGTGGAGAGCGGATGCGCATCCTCCTCAAAACCGGTGAATGGCTGGGCGAGTTGAAGGTCAAGTTGGCAAACAACCGGGAATTGCTGATGCAAAGCAGCTGGTCGTTGGTCAAAGGCGCCGACGGCCAACCGGCCTCGATTCTCTGTATCGACACCGACATTACCGAACAAAGAAGTTTGGAACAACAATTCCTGCGCGCTCAGCGCTTGGAGAGCATCGGCACCCTGGCCGGCGGCATCGCCCACGATTTGAACAATTTGCTTTCCCCGATCATCATGGGCGTCGGTTTGCTGAAAATGCATGAGCCGGGAGATGATGCCCTCGCGGTCATCGACAACATTGAAAAAAGCGCCCGCCGCGGCGCCGATTTGGTCAAGCAGGTTCTCTCCTTCGCCCGCGGCGCCGCGGGGGAACGGGTGAGCCTCCGCTTGATCCACATCATCCGTGAGGTCGAAATGATCATTCGCACCAGCTTCCCCAAAAACATTGAACTGACGACCGACATCGACCCCGATTTGTGGATGATCGCCGGCGATCCGACGCAACTGACCCAAGTGTTGATGAATCTCTGCGTCAACTCCCGCGACGCCATGCCGAAAGGCGGCCGCATCCGCATCACCGCCCGCAACCACCCGCTGGAGGATGATGCCCGCGCGGAGGATCGGACGACGGAAACCGGGCCCCGCGTCCTGATCGAAGTGGCCGACAACGGTTGCGGCATCCCCAGGGAATTGCAGGAACGCATCTTTGAACCTTTTTTCACCACCAAGGAGTTGAGCCGGGGAACGGGACTCGGCCTCTCCACCGCCCTCGGCATCATCCGGGGCCACGGAGGAACCGCCCATGTGACCAGCGAACCGGGGGGCGGCACCGTGTTCCGGATTTCCCTGCCCGCCAACACCGGTGACGACAACCAGCCGGAACCGCCGGGAGTTGAATTCAACCCGCCGAGAGGCAACGGGGAAACCATCCTGCTGGTGGACGACGAAGTCCCCATTCTCAAGGTCACCCGCGAGACCTTGGAAACGTTCGGTTACCGGGTGCTCACCGCCCGCGATGGCGCCGAGGCCCTCGTGATTTTTAAACAATACCGGGAAAGAATTGATCTGGTGTTGACCGACATGATGATGCCCGTCCTGGACGGAACCGGGTTGATCGAAGCTTTGCGGAAATTGGCTCCGCGGATGAAAATCATCGCATCCAGCGGAATGACCTCGGGTGTGCCCCGCGGGGAAGACCAGCCCCGAATCGAACATTTTTTGAACAAGCCCTACACCGCCAACCTGATGCTCGGACTAATCCATAAGGTACTTATAAAAAACGATTACTACCAAATTTGACCGCCTCCGCCCAATGACGCTTGAAAAAAGTTCGCCACCGCGCGTTCCTTCCCCACACCTTTTCCACCCGCATTCATCATCAGCTTGGCTATGAAAACCATTTTAATCATCGACGACGACGGACCTATCTTGGAAACCTTCAGCATGGCTCTGACCCGCAAGGGCTACCACACCGTTACGGCGGGTTCCGGCAAGGAGGGGTTGGAAAAAGCCCGCCGCTTTCTTCCCGATCTGATTTTGTGCGACATCAACATGCCGGGCATGGACGGGCGCAATGTGCTGAAAACCCTGCGCCAGGAACCCGAGTTGGCCGGCAAACAGGTTGTGTTGATGACCGGCAACGCGGGCCAAATCACCAGCCGCTCGGGCATGGACCTCGGGGCCGATGATTTTTTGGTCAAACCGTTTGGCTTGGACGACTTGATCCGCTGCGTGGAGGCCCGCTTGGAACGCGCGCAAATCCACTGGCGGGTCGAAGACCAAATCGTGGCCAATCTTCGTTCGACCGTAAACTCCACCCTCCCCCATGAATTCCTGACCCCGCTCGCCGGCATCATGGGGTTGACGGAAATTCTGCTTTCGGAATTTCCCAAGTTACAGGAAGAGGAGATCCGGGAAATGCTGGAGAGCATCGATGAATCCGGCCAACGCCTGCACCGTTCCCTGCGCAAGTTTTTCGCCATCCTCGACCAACCTTCCGCCCCCGGTGGGGAAACCCCGCCCGCCCTGGACGCGGCCTCCGTGCGGGAAGCCATTGTCACGGCCACCGAAGCCGCCTTGCAACGGCACGGGCGCACCGACGATCTCGATATCAACCTCGCCGAAACCACCCTCCCGGTTTTTTACCAAAACCTTTGCGGCATCGTCGAAGAATTGGCGGATAACGCCTGCGTATTTTCGCGTTCCGGTTCACCCATCAAGGTTCGCCTGGATGGCAACGGTTTGCTGACCGTCACCGACGAAGGCCGCGGCATGACCCCGCAACAGATCGAACAAATCGGCGCCTTCCGGCAGTTTGACCGCAAAAAATACGAACAGCAGGGACTCGGTCTCGGGTTGGTGTTGGTGAGAAACCTCGCCGGGCAATCCGGCGGCACGCTCTCCATCACCAGCGAACCCGGCAAAGGCTCCGCCTTTTCCATCCAGTTCCCCCCTTCCAAGTGAAGCGTCCAACGTTGGACGTTTTTCCCTCCCCGCAGCGGCAAGACCTCCGGTCCGCCGCAAGCACTCTGAAAGTTGGACGTTCAACGTTGGACGTTCAATGTTGGTGTCACCAAAACGTCC
>PXDN01000233.1 GCA_003566375.1 Opitutia bacterium | reverse complement strand
TGAAATACAAGTAACCGCCCCCGGGCAAACCGGTCAGCGTGTATTCAAGTCCCTGAGGCGGCGTGTCGGCGTCGATCGAACGCAACCAAACGCCGTTGCGCGATTCCCCGTAAGCGGTAATGGACGTGGTCAGGATCAAAGGCGCGCGGTTGTCGCGCAGCGGGTCGGCGCCGTTCAGGAAAGCCTCCAGATTGCTCCATCCGTCGCCGCTCATATCCAAATGTCCGTCGGGCGACTGCCAGTTCAATCCGTATTGTTTTTCCCACCAGTCCGGGATGCCGTCGCCATCCTCGTCGGGCAAATCAAATGAAACCAGCAGATCGACGCGGTGGGTGGCCGCGCGGAAGTTTTGCGCGATTTTCAAAAAATCGGTCTCCGGCCAAATCAAGGTGGCGGGATGCCCATCGACTTCGATGGAAACAAACTCCCAAACCGACTCGGCCAGTCCCAGCGGAACGACGGAGGTGTCCACCCGCAAACCGGAGGAGAGGGCTTGGTGCGGAATGCCAACACGGTAGGAAAAAACCCCGTGGATGTCCTCCAGCATGGTTTCACGCACAAAGTAATTCCCCTGTTGATCGCGCAAGGTCCAGGTGAGGGCTCCTTCGGTCAACCGCAGTTCATGCCCGTGAGCCCGGTGAATGATTTTGCCGTAAAGCACCGTTTCCGGTTCGGGCACTTTGGCCCACGCTTGGGTGAAACCGGCGCAAAGCAAAATCAGCGTGGTGGCGGTAATCTTGGATTTGGCATTCATAAGGCAGGGCCGGGGCGTTTAATTTCCGGAAAATCCGTAGGTTTGGAAAAAGAGTTTAATGTCGCTGATATTTTGCACGAAGGTGTCGAGCCCGGCGTCGGCGTCCGCTTTCAAGGTGGCGCCGGGAATGATCAGCATCCAACGCGTGTTCCAAACCGAACGGCCGACCAGCCGGGTGTCGAAGGTCATTTCGCTTTCGTCAAAATAACCACTGTCATGATACGCGCGGAAACTGGAAAACTTGCGCAGTTCCCCATGGGTCCCCCCCAAGGTGTCCAAAGGCCGCCAGGCATGGTCATCCAGATTGGCTCCTTTGACCGGGTAGGGAACGGGGATTTTTTGATCGAGAACGCTCCACATCCTCCCCCCCAGATCGGTGTCGGAAGGATACATCATCACATCCGTGCCGACCGGGATCAGGTAGATACGGGGCGTCTCGGAAAGATCGTTTTCCATGTCGCTGCTCAAATACCCTTCGAACCAGGCGCCCACGGAGTAAATCTTGGTCGAAAAATTGGTTGGGTCATAGGCGTTGTCCCCTCCGGCCAGGGCGCGGCCGAAGAAATTTTTCCTGGAAATGATCTCCGAGGAGAATTCGATCACCAACCCGGGTTCGGGCAAGTTGGGATTGTGGGCGGCAAAGGGACGGCAATACCGCCGGAACTCCGGCAAATCCCACAAGTTTTCAACCTTGGCCATTTCCAGAGTATCGCGCCAGGAATCGTCCGAGGCGGGATCCGGCGAAATCCGGAAGAGTTCCCGGCGAAGGGAAAAACGGCCCGTTTCCGTTTGGGGGGAATTCAAACCCAATTGCCCCTTGAGCACATCGAAATTGGCTTTCATGGTGGCCAAGTGCTCGGCCAAACCACCGTTTCCGGCATATGGTTCAAACCAATGGACATGCCCCAAACCGCGTTCGCGCACGATGTCAGTCAGGATGCGTTGCGCCGAACCGGCCGCGTTGGGATGAAGGTTCGTTTCATAATCATACGCCTTGGCCGCCAGGTAAGAGTAGCGGGCGGCCAAGTTAAACGCTTCATGGTAACGCTGCAGAGCAGAGTTGCGCGCCACCCGGAAACTCATGTCCTGGTAGCGGTTGCGCTGCACCAGTTCGGCAACCCGTTTGTTGTGGGACTCCCGCTCACTCATCAAACGGGCCGCTTTCTGCACCATCGCCCGGTATTCATCCGACATGGCCCGCAGGGCTTCTTGCTCGCGGAAAATATTGACCCGCAAAATCCCTTCGTCGCCCACCATGTTTTCCAATTCCACCAGGGCCTGTTTGAGGGCGAAGGCTCTTTCCGCGCGGTCGATCTCGAAATCGAGTCCTTCGTCAATGAGATCTTTGGTCAGATCGGCCAGGGCGGCCGCCTGCTCCATGGCCAGTTTGGAGGCCCGCAATGTGGCCGACACCCCGCCGGCGGCGGTTTTGATGCCGGCCCGCACCGCGGAGAGGGCATCCCCGGGTGAAACGGAAAATCCACCGGTGGGCAGATTGGTCGGCACCGCTTCGTTGACGGAGTCTTTCGCGTCATCCACCAACTCGATGCCAATATCAAAAACCCCGGCTCCGGTATTAAAGCCCAGACTGGTGACACCCAGGACCGTTTTATTGGCGATTTTTCCTCCCATCAACGCGCGGATCTTGTCATCGGCCTCAATTTGGGCGTGAATCAACCGGAGTTGCCTGATCACACTTCCCTGCAATCCGTCCCAGGCGGCGATGGCCTTGGCCAACTCCGCCTCCTGCTGGATCATCGCCGCGATGTGGAGCTGCAATGCGCCCGGAGAAGCCCGTTGTCCCCACTCCGCGGGCGCCTCAAAGGTGTAACCGGATCCCTTGATCGGCAATTGAATATTGTTCATCGGCACCCGGGAATTCGAGGCGCTGAAACCGATCCCGTCGGAATCATCCACCATGATGTAATTGACCCCGGAAAAATTCGTGAACCAGTCGGTGGGATTGTCGCTGCTGAAGGACGGGGCGAAATCGACGCGGTGACTGGCGCCAATGAACTTCTTGAAGTCATCGCCAATATTTTGGATGTCTCCGATGAAAGGCCCCGTGAATCCCGGCACGGTGCGGGGCGAGATCTCCCGCACCTGGCGGTCCACATACATGTAAAGGGAAGTGTCCGGGCCGAGGTAGCCGGCTGGAAAAGCGCCCCCCGCTCCGATGGTTCCGGCGTAGGGGGTCCCGAGAATCTCGATCAACTGATTCCGGTAGGCCAAGTCCTCTTCAAAAACGGTTCGGCGGAACTCAATCTCGTTGTTTTCAACCCGCCGCAGCATGTTCCCGAATTCATTGGCGTTGTCGAAAAGGATCACCGCGTTGTTCAACGCCTTGACGGCCCGTTCGTAAATTTGTTCGAAATGCGTCTGCCCGGCGCCTCCTCCGAGGAGCTGGGGATCGATGTCAAACGAGACCGTGTTGCCCGAGAGGCCAAGAGGGTTGAAACCGTTGTTGGCGTTTTCGAAGGTCTGCTGAACGGTGTTCATGTTGGCCGAAATCACCGCGATGTCCTTCACCGTCGTGCGGTCCACCTTGCGGATGCCGGAGTAGCTGGAATTCGGATGCACCGAGGGAATCAGCGCATTGGCCGTGACCCAGTCAAAATAAGCTCCCTGCCCGGCCCGGCGGGCCCACCCCTCCACGCCCCAGGCGCGTTGCCGGTCGGTATCCAGATACCCCTGCCACTGGGATTCGGGATCGGCCACATAATTCTCCCGATAGGTCATCTCGACAATTTCCGCTCCCGTTTTGGCTTTGGCGGCGGCTACCTGGGCGAATTTTCTCTCATCAAGAAAATCGACATCGAAAACAATGTCTTGCAGGTTGTACAACTCGGAACGGGAGACCCAGTTGAAGAATGGATGGGTCAACAACTCGTATTGCCCGCGGATGGCGGTCAGGTAATGCCCCCACGCGTCGCCATGGCCCTGGGGATACAAAATCATGGCATCCGCCTCGTCGATGAAACCGTCCTGGTTCACATCCGAGATATTGTAGGCCATGGCGTAGGCGGCCTCCCCCTCCCCTTTGGTGAAATTCCAAAACAGGCGGTTGTAAACGGGCCTGCCCTTGAAGTCCCACACCCCGCGCAGCAGGGCCAACTCTTCCTCGATCAAAGAGCTGAGCTGATTTTGAAAGGCGAACACGGTGGGAGCCATGGAACCGTACTCCACGCTGTCACTGCCAAACCCGATGGTGGGATCCCGCGCGTCGGCGTAGGCTTCATTCCCCAGCAACATGTAAAAATCCGCCAGGCGGGTGGAGGCCAACAGCAGGGCATTGGTGATGCCGGGGGTCGAAACCGGCGTGGACAAGTCGATGCTGAGGCCGCGCGCCCGGTCGAGAACCGTGGAATAGAGTTCGATCAACCCGACGTTCTCGATCACGTTCTTCGCCGGATTGAGCGCCACCGGCCCCTCGTAGCGCGGGCCGAACTGCCGGATCATGCTGGCGTAGGTGGCCGGACTGTCCCCGCTGAAATCGCGGATGCGGGCTTCGTAGGGATTGACGGCGTCGAGGACCCGTTTCACCCATCCCTGCGCCAACTGCGCCTGGTAATCCGGAAATCCGTCCCCGGTGAGGTCAAGCGGGGTTGAATTGCCGGCCCCGGCCCATTGGAAAGGAATCTCGGGATCGGCTTCCCAAGTGACGGGGTCGGTCGGAGCTTCATTCTTGTGCCGGTAACGCACAAACCAGAGAGAGTCGGCCAGCAGCAGTTCGGGCGCCTGCGGATTCCCTTTCAATTTCAACTGGAAAAACCCCTCGCCCCCGTTGCCGGAGGGATCGGGAAACAGCGCCCAGGGATTCGGCTGCCCCGCCGGAATCGCATCGGGAGGGCGGGCCTCCGTCCCATCCTCCACGCGGTTCCACCAATCAAAAACGAGTTCGCCGGCGTTGGCCCCGAAATCACCGGTGTGCCGGAGGATGATGTTTTCATCAAACACGTTGTCGGAAAGCACAATTTGGATCGCACCCCGGTACCGTTCGCGGCGGTCAACTTTGATGACATGCAGGATCACCGGGGAACCGCCCAGGGAGGGATCGTTATTTTCAGCCAGGGTCACGTAACTGATGTCCGGCAAGGAGGTCTGCAACGGGTTCAGAAAACCGGGATTGGCCACCAGGGCCAGCCCCGGCCCGACGGCCCGCAAAGACTGGGCCGCGCTGTCGTTCGTCCCGATAACCGCCCCCGTGTCCGGATCCATGCGGTCCTGGGATTGCAACCCGACCGTGTAGCCCCCGGCCGCATTGATGCGGCTTCCGGAAAGGTTGTTGGGATTGCGGCTGCGCGCGTAAAGCGCTTGCACGGCGGAAGTCCAATCGCTGTTTCCGCTGATGTCCACGAAAGGACTGTCTTCCGCCGAGCCGTTCAGTTCATCGCGCTCGACATCGGTCAAAATATTCGGCTCCAAGGCATAAACCGCGGGAGGCGCCGCCGTGAGGGTGGGATCCGAAATGTCCTTGTCGTTAACCAGCCCCTTGATTCCCAACTTCCCGGCCAGGGGATCGTAAAAAATCCGTTTTTTCAGGGAAGAAGATAAATCCCGGAAATAATAAAGCGTCCCGCGCACTTCGGTGCGGCCGGTGGCGGGCAGCAGTTCGGCGGGAAACTGGGCCACCGGCAAGTCCACGGTCCGCTCATCCAGGGCGGAAATCATGCGGGCGGTGTAATTTTCGAAACTGTTTCCATCCACATCGAGAGCCCCCTCCCGCATGTCGGGATTCAAATCATCGAAAATCACCTCCCCGGCGGCCCATGCGAGAACGCCGGGCAAACCGGGAGCGTCCTGATTGTCGGCCGCGAATTCTCCACCGGGAAAGGTCAAGGTTTCCCCGACTTTCAATACCGCCGTTTCCTGCGGCCACACCGTGGTGTAAGCGACCCCTTGGGCATCGGGAGTTTGATCAGGCCTGGAATAGTCAATTTCAACAAACGAAGCCCGCGCGATATCCGTGGCGGGGTCCGGAAGCCACGCCACGCAATCGCCCACCGACTTGCTTCCGTTGGGCCACCAGAAATCGGGGCTCAACGGGTAATAAAAAAACGCCGCAAACTCCCCGTCGCCGGAGACCGCCCAAGCCGTGCCTTTGTGATCCGTCCAATAAGTCAGGCGGGCGGGATCTCCCTCCCGCGCGTAACTCGAGCCGCACAGGGTGGCTCCGCTGACCAACCCCAGCGGGTAGAAGGGAATCACCGGTTCGCCCGCCTCCATTTCCACGGAGAAACCATCGGGGTAGTTTGCCGTGTCCTCCCTTTCCACCCGATAAACCTTCATGCCGAATTCATTTACCGCGCGGTCAAAATACTGCACCAACACGTAGGGATCCGACGTGTAAGCCGAGTTTCGCGACGTGATGTTGAGATCATTCTCGCGCATGGCGTAAGCAGCCGGTGGACGGGGCGCCACCGCGGCAAAGCGCAGGGAGGGGGCGATTAAGGCGTGTTCTTCGTTGGGATTGAAACCCGGCAGGGCCCGATTGGGCTGATGATAGATTTGCACCTGTTCGAACCGGGCGGGATCGAAAGTGGTCGAGGCCGGAATGGTTTCTCCATCCAGAACCATCTCCGGGACCACCCGCTGGTCGTTGCCATCAGTCCCCACGCTCTCGCTCCCGTGCCCGCTGGACATGACGATCCGGCCCAATCCCTCGTCCTCGTCGGCGGGCCATTGTGGATTGTAGCGAACGGCGGCGTGGGGCCAGAGAATGTGATCATTCAGCGCGGGATCGTCATACCAAACGACCACGAACTCATCGTTCGTGCCGGGACCGGCGGAAGGATTTTGATTCACCGGAATCACCGGACCGGGGGGATTGTCGGAATCCCACAATGCCTCCCCGGTAAACAAGTCCCGGTCATACACAAACGGATTGTAGCGGGCGTTTTCAAAGAACACGTAGCCGGTTCCGAGCCCGGCCAAATCTTTTCCGCTGGTGATTTTCCGCCCGATCACCGTTGCTTCGGACGGACCGAGGTTGGCGTTCCACAGCCTCGTTTCCACCACCTTCACTTCGACCACGCTCTGCGCCGTTCCTCCCCGTCCCGATGGCGTGATTCGATTGAATTTCAAAACCGTGCGGCCCGATTGCGCGGAAGTGAATAGACGCTCATTGTCCACCGCACCATCAGCCGTGGCATGGGCCACATCCTGGAAAACAAGGTCCCGGGGTTGCCCGTCCGGTGGGCGGGGAACCAGCGACACGGGCGGGCTGTTGGCCACGTGCCGGTAATCCGCCGCCCCCCAAACCACCGTGACATGCACCCTCGCCTGATCCCCGGTGGAGGTGGGCCAAAGCAGCTTCATCTGAACCGGACGCACCGGGAAAAAGCGCTTGGCCACGTTGTCCCAAATAAAATCATTTGGAGTGGCAATGTCATTTTCCCCGGCCGAACCGGAAGTGTCGGAATTCAACGTTGGTTGGCTATCGGCGGTCAAATTGAAATCCGAAACTTCCCCCGCGGAAAATTGCAGGAAATCGCCGACTTGAACGGTTTTGAAAATGATGCTGTCCCCGTAGTCCCAAATCACCCGGGCGGGCCTGGTCAGATTGGTTTGCAGCCCGATGTATTCAACGCTCCCGTAGTCGAAAACCAGAAATCCGGCGTCCATTTGCGCGGGAGTGAAAGGATTGGCCGAATCGGTGTTGAAACTCCCCTCCGCGGGACTGAAAATATGATTGTCCCCGTTAATCCAGCCGGCGAGGGACTGGGGCACGCCTCCAAACTTCAATTCGCGGGGCGAGGCGATGCGCAAAGTGGTCCCATCATCAAACCAATGGGTGCCCGCCCCCTCGGCATCCCTTTGCCCCGCGGTGGTCCCGTCGCGGTTTCTGATAAAATCGACCAACAAGGAGGCTTCGGCGGATATATTGGTTGTCCTCAACTCAACGCCATACTGCAGCTTCCACACATAGGTGATGGCGGTGGGCCCCGACATGGAAAACTCCGGCAACTGCTGCCTCGACTCCACGTTGCCAAACTTACCGGAGGCGGATATCTGATCCGCAAAAGCCCCGGTCGCCGTGTAGGCGTGGGGAACATGGCGGATGCCCAACCCCGGATGGGAAGACAAATCGACGACCGCGCCGTCAATCTGCAACACCACGGGAGTGTTCTCTTCAATCCAATGCCTGCCAACCGCAGGGGAGGGATTGCCGGCTGCCGCCGAGGAAAGGGGTTGCACAAACAGGGTGCCGTCCGACCGGGTCTCCAAGCTGGCCGTGTCTTGGAAATTGGAGGCCACTTTGAGGGAATAATCCACCCTCCATTCCAACTGAACGGTGGTTTCTTTCTCCAACTGGAAAGTGTAAACGGTGGCGTTGCTGTCCTGCACGACATTGTTGACGGAGAAATTCAAAAAAGTAAAACGCGTGTCGGCGTTGTTGATAACGTTCCCCACCCCTTCAATATTATCGGTCTCCACAACATTGCCGTTGGCTTGATTCCACTGGTAAACGCTCCTGGGGGTTTTGACCGTTATGTTGGAATCCAAAATCAAAGAAAAGCGGCTCCCCGTGCTTCCAAAAACAACGTCGTTCAAGAAAACCCGGTTTTCCGCATGATCGGTCAGCAACGTGAAATCGACCACTTCGGTAAATGCGCCATTCGGCTCAATCGCGGAAATAAAACCTTGGGAATTGTTTTCCTGCGGCAAAGTTAACAGAGTTCCTGCATCGCTCCCTTCCTGCATGCTTAAGGAAACATTTCCGGAAAAACTTCCGGACCACCACAAGCGGGTGTTTCTGGCATCCCAGGAAAGTTTGAAATGGGTCCCGAATTCGGGAAATGGAGCTTGGATGGGGTTTTTTACCCAATCATACTGAAATTGATTATTCAATTTCACCACGTAAGCGGATTCACTGGTGCTGGCTATGCTGCGGAACCTGTTTCCATTACCCGAGAAAAATTCGGTTGTTCCGCTGACCGTGTAGCCTGTAAGATATAAATTATCCATCGAATCGGCGGCAATACTGAACTTATTCTTGTTTAAATCAGTATCGCTTCTCAGGTTATTGTAATCTAAATTTCGTATTTCAAAATGACTGTCCACTCCACTCAACGTGGTATCCAACCGGCTTAATCTAATCCTGCCCGAATCAGGCTGCAAAACGCCAAGAGCATAAATCCACCCGTTTTTGTAGATGACCTCCATGACATCATTATACTGACTTAAATCAAAGACGCTGTGGCTTCCGTTGGGGGCGAGTTTGGCGATGTATCCCCGGTTTGGACTTAGCCCCGAAGCCGAACCCGCGGTTTTGCCAACCATGTAAACATTGCCCTGATCATCAACCGCAAGGGATCGGGCGGAAGCGCCTCCTCCTTGGCCAACTCCGGCTTGGTTCACCGGCCTGACAGTGCCGCTGGAGGAAAGATTGGCTGGAATTGTTATGAAACGGGGCCAACGGGTTCCTGGATTTTGCGCACCAATGACAACCGAATTGTTGGATGAAACAAAAACGACATCCCGTATGTTCATGTCCTCAAGGCCTGAGCTGGAAATATGAAAAGAACCCGGAGCCAATTCCAAGGTATCTAAATCCATTCGCAGAACCACCTTGGAGCCGGCGATGTAAATATAACCATTGCTTGCCACTTCAAATGCCACCGGACTGGAAATTTCCGAAACAATCTGCTGCTGAACCAAAAGGCCTGATTCATCGAACTTTTTGATCGCTGTGCTGGATCCACTTCTTCCAAGCAGATAGGTGTTTCCGACATGATCATTCTTCATGTCAATCAATCGAAATTCCGCCTCGATTGCTTTAAGGAAAATTTCGGTGTTTTGTCCAAATAATTGGGTGACAAAAAAAATGGGAACTAATAAAAGACTGGTGTGAGCTATTTTCATCTTGTGGTATTACCAAAGGAGATCACTTCGATTTTAAAAATTCAATCTATCCACCAAGGTTAATCGATTAAGAGTAAACCTTCCCTCTGTCTTGAGGCCAATATCCTGATTCGTTCCCAATGGTTTGTGAAGGCCGTGAATTTCCTCCCGATAAGTTCCGGTCAATCGGGAAACACCATAACCCGCTCCCAGGTAATGACCATTGTTGGTAGTTTCATCAACGGTTAGCGAAACTTCCCGGGTAATGGGAAAACCTTCCGGATGATCCGGATGCAGCCGGGGCATAAACGGATTGGTTGGAGCCAGCGCGGGCAAATGAATCGTGCCCGCCAAAATTTCTCCGGGCATCAAACGCCCCCCCAAAGAAACGGCTTGTTTCGGGAGAGCCGCCACTTGATTCCGGGCTGGCCGCAAGGCTTGCGATACCGCGCGGCGGGTGAGGCGCGCCAAGGCGTTTTCCTCAACCACTCCGGCGTTGAATTGAAATGACGCCTCGGCCGCCGCGGTCTCCGCGGCGGTTGTGGAAGCCGTGGCGTAACTGGAACCGGCAACAAATTCGGAATACTCCCTGGACGGCGCGGCGGGAAAAATTCTGGCCGGTTCCAGGGCCTCCATGGCGTTCTTTACCCCTTGGGTCACCGCTTGGGAAATCAACGGTAAACTGTCACTCAGTTCCGCTTGCGCGCCGG
>PXDN01000348.1 GCA_003566375.1 Opitutia bacterium | reverse complement strand
CCGGCCATGATTTTGCTCGGGGTCATTCTGATCACGGCGGTCTTTTCGATGTTCATGTCCAACACCGCCACCACCGCGATGATGATCGCGATCATGGCGCCGTTTTACCGGAGCGCTCCCGAGGGGAGCGTTTTCCCCAAGGTCCTGATCCTGGCGGTGCCGTTCGCCGCCAATGTCGGCGGGATCGGCACGGTGATTGGAACGCCGCCCAACGCCGTGGCTGCCAGCATTCTGGGCGGAATGGGCAACCCGATATCCTTCATCCAATGGATGGCGGTCGGCGTCCCGGTGGCCGTGCTGATGCTGGCCGCCCTGTGGGCCTTGCTGCTCCTGGTCTTCCGGCCGGGTCGGGAACCGCTGGATGTATCCTTCGGCGAGCCGTTGCGGGTGGGGCCGCGGCTGATTCTGGTGAGCGGCACCTTTGGCCTCACCGTGCTGCTTTGGATGACCGAGCCGTTGCACGGTTTGCCGGCGGCCATCTCGGCCATGATCCCGATCGTGGTCTTCACCACCACCGGCATCATTACCGGCCAGGATTTGAAAAAAATCGACTGGGACGTGCTGATTCTGGTGGCCGGCGGCCTCTCCCTCGGGGTCGGCATGGAGCGGACCGGGTTGTCGAACTACATTGTCGGGCTGATTCCGTTTGAAGGGTTTCCGCTTCTCCTGCTCGCGCTCGCCTTCGGCCTGTTGACCGTGGTCATTTCCAATTTCATGAGCAACACCTCGGCGGCCAACCTGCTCATTCCGATCGCGGTGGCCATCGCCGTCTGGTCGCCGATGGTGGGAGCCTTTGTGGTGGCCATCGCCGCCTCCCTGGCCATGAGTTTGCCGGTCAGCACGCCCCCCAACGCCATTGCCTACGCCACCGGGCGCATTCAAACCAAGGACATGGCCATCATCGGGTCGATGGTTTCCGTGATCGGGCTCACGGTGGTCATGGTTGGGCTGACTCTCTTGATGAACTTCACCAATCTGATCACCAACTGAGGCGCGGCTGCCGGGCGCGGCTGGGTTTCACTCCCGCCGCACCGTCATGCCGTCGTTGTCGGCCCGCAGCACAAATCCCTTGCCCGGCACATCGTGGTCCGCGAAGGCTTTCACCATCGCCTCCCGCATCGCCTCACCCGACCCGCGCGGTCCGGCGCAGAGCACGCTGGACCCGCTTCCGCTCAACCAACCGGTGAATCCCCCGGCGCCGATCCCCGCGTCGATGGCCGCTTCGGCACCGGGAATCCGGGGCAGGCGGTAGGGTTCGTGAACGCGGTCGGTCACCGCTCCGGCCAACAACTCATGGCGTCCGGTGGCGAACGTGGCCACCAGGCAGGCCAGGCTGTTGAGGCTGGTCACCACGTCGGCAAACGGCAGTTGCCGGGGCAGGGCCAACCGGGAGACATTGGTTTCAATTTCAAAATCAGGCGAAACCACCGCGAACACCAAGTCGTCGTTGACCGGAAACCGCTGGGTGCCCCGGTAGGCACCGGTTGCCGGATCGGACCGCGCCACGCAAAACCCGCCCAGGATGGAGGCGGCGGCGTTGTCCGGGTGTCCTTCGATTTCGGTGACGATGCCGACCAGGCTTTCGCGGTCGAGCGGTTCACCCGCCGCCGCGTTCAGCCCTCCCAAAATGCCAGCTCGCAGGGTAACGCTGGAGCCGAGCCCCCGCGCGACCGGAACGTCTCCGGTGATGGTAAACCCGAAACCAAACGAAGCCACCCCGGCCGCTTCAAAAAACCGGGCGGCGGCGTCCTCCACCATGGCCATGGCCGCGGGGGGGAACGGGGCCGCTTCCCCCTGGAAAACAGCGCCTGGGCTCCGGCGCGGTTGCACCCGGACCTCGTTGTACAATTCGAGGGCCAGTCCAAGGGTGTCAAAACCCGGACCGCAATTCGAGGTGCTGGCGGGAACGCGCGCGACGTGGATTGAGTCGTCCATAAAAGGTGAAAAATGTGCTGGGGGGAATCCGTGAAGAACTCCGGTGGCGAAGGCAATCCTAACCGCACAAAGCCAGGGGCCTCTTCAGGGCTGCAACCCCCATCCCCCAAGTCGAATGGAAGATTCGGCATCGAAATCGGCATTGGGGATCATCCGGCAAGGCCGGAATGCCACGGGGGGATGTGGCATCGAGCCTTGCTCGATGACTGGGTGATTGAACTTATCCGGAGTCGGGAGGATCATCCGGCAAGGCCGGAATGCTACGGGGGATGTGGCATCGAGCCTTGCTCGATGATCGACTCCACACCCAACCATCCCATTTCTCATTGCGGCGGACAGCCATTTGATCTGGCATGGGGCCATGGACAAACCGTTTGAAAAAAAATCGATTTTACCCCTCCGCGACCGCACCGAACCCAAAGACGTGCCGTGGTTGAATCCGTATCCGCGGGAAGTGGACGCGGCCGGCGGAACCGTTCTCCTCGGGGGACGGGTTTTGCTCTGCGCGGCGGAGGCGGGAAGGGAAGGGGTGGCTTCGGATTTGGTCCGCGATTGTTGGGATGTTGCCGGGGTGGAGGCGCGTTTGGCGGACGGCGGTGCCGGAAAACGCGGTTACCGGGTGGCGTTGTCGGTGGAAAATCTTGGGCTGAATGCCGAAGGGTACCGGTTGTCGGTAACGGAGGAGGGAACGGAGATTGTCGGGCAGACGGAAGCCGGGCTCTACTACGGAACGCAGACGTTTTTGCAGTTGCTCGGTTTCGGGCAGGGCGAAATCCCCGTTTTGCGCATCCGGGATTGGCCGTCCTTCGCCTGGCGCGGCGTCATGCTCGACATGGGGCGCGGGGTTTACCGGCGTCCGCTCATCGAGCGCTGCATCCGCATCATGGCCCGGCTGAAACTCAATTTCCTCCATCTGCATCTCTACGACGACGAAATCATGGGGGTGCGTTTCCGCAATTTGGAGCTGGGGAAGGAAAACCCGGAAGCGATTCCGGTCGGGGAATTGGCCGAGATCGTCCGTTACGCCAGACGTTACCACATCACGGTCTGCCCGGAATTGGAATCCTGGGGGCACGTTAACTCGGTGGTTTACCATTACCCGGAATGTTACGGCGGACCCGGCATGTGGGGCGGCTCCAGTTTTGGCATCGGTCGGCCGACACTCGATTTGCTGGAGCGGATGTATGACGAGGTGGTTCCCTGCCTGGAGGAGAAAGCCTTTGTCCACCTGGGCCTCGACGAGGCCATCTGGGCGGTGCTGCCCGACCTGAAAGACCGGCCCGAAGTGAACCCGGAATGGCTGGTCGGGACATTGCACGACAGATTGCTGAAAGTCGGCCAACGTCATGGAAAAGAAATCACCCTTTGCGTCTGGGCGGATCACGGAGGACGTCCGGTTCCGGAACGGATTCGCGACCGCGTCATCGTGATGCCCTGGCAATACTGGGAACTGCGCCACGAGGACATCTGTGAAAAAGCCGCCAAATTCGCGGGGGAGGGGAAGCCGCCGTTCATGGCCGGGGCGGGCAAATCGGGCCAGTCCCACAACGGCGCTTTCGGCGCGACGCGTCTTTGGTGCGAAGCCGTCCGCGATGCCCCGAATTGCCGGGGAATTGACATCACCCTGTGGGGCGGCAACGCGGTGGAGCGGTATCTCTCCTCGGTGTTCGCCGGCGCCGGTTACTCTTGGAACGCCGACCGCCTGCCGAAGCCGGAGGAACGCGACCTTCATCGCGAGACCCTCACCGGTGAAACGGTGGCCCACCTGATGAGCTGGCAAACCCTCTTTCGCGACGCGGACGAGGAAGCGATCCTCCGCGACCGCGGCCCCGCCGTGCTCTGGGGGTATTACACCGCCGGCTCCCGCGCCGGAGAACCGGTCGCCGCCACCGCCATCCCCGTCAATCCGACCGCAAAAGACATCACCACGTAGGAGGGTTGAGGGCTGAGGGCGGAAACCTGAAACCTGAAACCTGAAACCAAACCTGAGACCTGAGACCTGAGACCTGAGACCTGAAGCCTGAGACCTGAAGCCTGAGATCAGCGGAACCATGGTTGGTGATTGATCCCGCCGGGGAATCTTTCCAAAGTTGAAGCCATGTTTTCACCAACCTCCCTTTGCCGCCGGTTGATCCCGCCGGTTCTGTTCATGCTCGCCGGGGTTTTGCCCGTTTCCGCGGACTCTCCCAACCGAAATCTTCTGTTGGTCATCGACGGTCTCCATCCCGGATATGTGACCCCGGCATGGATGCCCAACCTGCACGCCCTCGGTGAACGCGGGGTTTTCGGCGAACGGCACACCGCCGTGTATCCCACCTACACGCGCCCCAACGCCTCATCCATCTCCACCGGCAGTTTTCCCCAGCGCCATGGCATCGTCCACAACACCATGTGGGTGCCCGAGGCGGGAGATGGCAACATCAACGTCGGCAGCGCGGTGCAGCTTCGGCGCTTGGAGGCGGCTTTGAGCGGGCCGCTGTTCACCGCCCCCACGGTGGGGGAGTTGTTGGAGGAAGCGGGGTTGCTCTACCTGGTTTGCGGGTCGAGCGGCACCGGCACGGCTCTGTTGCAAAACCACAAGGGGAAGGGGCTCGGCGTCTGGAACGCCCGCGGCTATTTTCATCCCCCCGAAATGGAGGAAAAAGCCGTGCAAGCGCTCGGCGAACTGCCGGGCAATGACCGGGCGGAACAGACCCCCTGGGCGTTTGACGCCTACCTCCACCACGCGCTCGGCGACATTCCGCCCGCCTTCACCCTCATGTGGATCAACGAGCCCGACAGCGCCGGACACGCTCACGGGGTTGGCTCGCCCGAGGCGCTGGAGGCGGTCGGCAACGTGGACCGGCACATCGGGCGCATCCTGGCCGCGCACGAGGAACACGGCCTGACCGACAAGATCAACATTTTCGTCACTTCCGATCACGGGTTCACCACCAACCTCGGCGGTTTCAGCGTGGCCCGGGTGCTGGGGGACGCCGGTTTGGATGGCGACGGGGTGCGGGTGGTCAACAACATGATTTTTCTCGATGACGCGCGAAGGGAGGACAAGCCCGCGATGGTCGAGGCCCTTCAGCGCAGCGGAGTGATCGGCGCCGTTTACCCCCGTCCCTCCGAGCCGGGATCTTCCATCGGCGCGATCCCCGGCACCATCTCGACGGAACTCATCCGGTGGAACCACGAACGCTCGGCGGACATTCTGGTCTCGCCCGCCTGGACGTTCGATGTGAATGAGTTCGGATTTGCCGGGGGAACCACACGGGGAGGGAGCAGTGCCGCCACCCACGGGTCCGACAGTCCCTACGATCTGCACATCCGGCTGGTGGCCGCCGGACCGGACATCAAACGGGGCGTGCGCAGCCAGGTGCCGACCGGCAACGTCGATTTCATCCCGACCGTTTTGCACCTGCTCGGCGTGGAGCGTCCCGAGACCATGGATGGGCGGGTTATGCGCGAACTGTTGGCCGGCGGTCCTGATCCGGAGGAAGTGCCGGTTCGCGAATTCGACCACCGTGCCGGGGTTACGTTTGCGGACGGGTTCCGCTACGAAACCGAAATCGAAACCCTGCAAGTCGGTCGCACCCACTACCACCGGGGTGCCTGGACCGCCCGTCAACCGCCCGCCAACAACCGTGAGTGAAGGCGGCGCGGCCATCACCCCGTTCGCCCATCCTCCGTCAGGACTTTGCCGCTCATGAAAGTCAAATACCGTCTCTGGATTCGCCGCGGATTGGTGGCGGTTGTTGTCCTGGCGGCAACCGTTGTCCTGTTGTGGGCGGTCGCCGATTGGCTGACCAGCGCTCGGTTGCGTGAGGAGATGCGGCTGAGCCGGGAAGCAGGGTTCCCGCTGTCGCCCGCCGAAATGCGGATGGACCCGGTCCCAGGAGAGGAAAACGCCGCCCCGGTTTACCTGAAAATTCAGCGTTTGCTGGGTGATTCGGATTTGCGGCAACGCGTGAAGGACATTGGAAAAGCCGCGTCCGATGACGCCCTCACCCTGGAGGAAAAGCGGAAAACCATCCGCGGATTGTGGAACACGGAGACCGACCGCCTTCTCGGCTTGGCAAAAGAGGCGGCCGGGCGCCCCCGCTTCGATGCCGACTTGGATTATGATCGGGGATTGGATCCGTTGCCTTCGCATGTGGCTCATTTCCGGCGGGTGGTTCGCTTGTTGCAGGGAGCCTTCTTGATTGCCGAACCGGAGGAGCGGGCCGGCTTGCTCCTTCCCATGCTCCGCCCCGCGACCCATCTTTTGGAAGAACCAACCTTTGTATCCCAACTGACCCGGGCGGCCATCGTGAGCATGGTTCTGGCCACTTGGGAGGAGGATTGGGAACAACTGCCCCATGGCGGCGGTGACATGGCGGGGGCCATGGCGGAACTTGCGAAACACGCGGACCCGCTTCCTTGGCAGACCGCCCTGGAGGTGGAAGCCGGGGTCTTCGGCATGCAACTGCACGAGGCGATTGTGACCGGGGATGTCGCCTCACAGGGCGTGGGCCTCCCCACCACCCGCTGGACCCGGTTGACCGCCCGGCCCATCCGGCCAATCATGAATTTTATCCAAACCGGGGATCTGCATGCCGACCGCCGTCTTCGCGATTTGTTGTTTTCCGAACCCACGTGGCGGGTGCTGGAAAACATCGATGAATTCGACGCGGACGAGGTTATGTCCCGCCACTCGATTTCCGGCCGCATCAAGGCGGACACCTATTTCCGGCTTCGCCATACCGCGGCCGCTACGGAAGCCCGCGTCCGGGTGGCCCGGGTGGCCTGGGCCTTGGAACGGCACCGCCTGCGGCACGGCGCGTATCCGACAAATTTGGATAGCTTGGATCCGGACATTCTGCCGAATGTGCCGCCGGACCCGATGACCGGCGAACCCTTGCGTTATCATCAGGATGGCGACGGGTTTCTGCTCCACAGCGTCGGCCTCAACCGCCGGGATGACGGCGGCGAACACGGCGGCCGCAACGATCCGGAAGACCGCGACGACATCGCCTGGCGGGTAAACCGGAATACGAGTTGAGTTGCCGTGCTGGTCTCCCCACCCCCCGGCACGATTTTTCCAACGGGATGGCTTGACTTCCCGCGCCGCACCCGGTTGCTTTCCCCCTTCTCGTTTTCGCCAGAGTAGCTCAGTGGTAGAGCAGAGGACTCATAAGCCTTTGGTCGGCGGTTCAAATCCGCCCTCTGGCACCACTTTCGGTTTTCGGTTGCGTGAACGCCGTCTTTGGAAATAGTTTTCGTTAAAGCAATCTTTAACCACAAGGAGACCTCCCATGACGACTCGCCGCAGATTTTTCAAAACCGCCCTCGTGACCGCCGCCGGCGCCGCCGGGCTCAACCGCCTCTCCGCCGCCGAAGAAAAAACCTTGGTTCAGGTGGACCGCCGCCGTCTCGGGCGGGTACAAACCCCGGTTTCGGTGATCGGCCTGGGATTGGGATCGGCCTTCACCGGACCGTGGAATGAGAAACGGGATGACGGCATGGCTTTGCTCAACTTGGCTCTGGACCACGGGGTGAACTACTGGGACACCGCCCGCGGTTATGGGCCGAGTGAGGAGATCATTTCCCCGGTGGTGGAGAAACGCCGCCGGGAAATTTTTCTGGTTACCAAAAGCCGCAGCCGTGATTACGATGGTTTCATGCGCGACGTGGAGACCAGTCTGCGCACCCTGCGCACGGACCATATCGATCTGATGCACATCTGGAATTTGCCGGCCAACGCCAATCTCGATGAAATCGAGGGCGGGGCTTTGAAAGCGGTCGCGAAGTTGAAAGACGAGAAAGTGATTGGCGCCCACGGCGTATCCGGTCACAGCGGGGCGGCCATTCTGGTGGATGCCATCAAACGGCTCGATCCCGACGTGGTGCTGACGGTCTTTCCCTGCACCCGCGATGACGAGGGCCGTTATGAAGACGAGGTTTTGCCCCTGGCCCGCGAGCGCAACATGGGGGTGGCCGCCATGAAAATGGTTCGCCGCGCCCGCAACGCCGATTTGAAAGGAAGCGATCTGATCCGCTACGCTTTGGGGTTGAACGGGGTTCATTGCGGCGTGGTCGGGCTCGACACCGAGGGGCACCTGCGGGAAAATCTCGCCATGGCTACCAATTTCAAGCCACTCACCCCGGCCGAGCAGGCTTCCCTGCACCAAAAGGCGACCGAGGCGCTGGCGCACGTGCCCACGCCATGGGAACGTCCCGGTTATCAGGACGGGTTGCCCGCCTGATTCTCCGAGCCGCTTCAATGTGATGAAACGCCGCGACTTCTTGAAAAGTTTGGCCGCGGCGGCGGTTTCCCTGCGGGTGGCTCCGGAGGCGCTCCCCGAAGTTTCCCGCAATCTGGCGACCGCGGGCCTGCCGCTCCGTCGTCTCGGCAAAACCGGCGAAACGGTGACCTGCCTCGGGTTGGGCGGATTTCACATCGGTTGGCTCGAGAGTGAGGCCACCGCCGAAGCGGTGATCAAAGCCGCTTTGGAAGAGGGGGTGCGTTTTTTTGATACCGCCGAAAGTTATGGCAATGGCTTGAGTGAGGAACGCTTCGGGCGTCACCTCACACCGCAGCACCGTGACGACATTTTCCTCATGACCAAAACGACCGCCCGGGATGGCGACACCGCCCGGCAGCATCTGGAGGGCTCTCTGCGGCGGATGCGAACGGACCGGATCGATTTGTGGCAACTCCACGCCCTGGCTTCTCCCGGGGATGTGGACAACCGCTTGTCCGGAGGCCTGCTGGAAACCGCCCTGCGGGCGAAGTCCGAGGGGAAGGTCCGCCACATTGGGTTCACCGGCCACGCTTCCCCCCAGGCTCACCTGCGCATGTTGGAAAACGCGGAGGCGCGGGAAGCTTTCGAAGTTTGTCTTCTCCCGGTCAATCCGGTGGACGCGGTCGCCCGGCACAGTTTTGTCAAAACCGTCCTTCCCGCCCTGACCGGAGCGAACTACGGTGTTCTCGCCATGAAGACGCTGGCCGACGGGAGGTTTTTTGCCAAAAAATCCGTCAACGGGCGCGTGCAATGGGAAACCGATGAGCCGGTGGTGCCCGGGGTGCTGACTATCGCCGATTGCATTCATTTTGCCTTGTCCCTTCCCGTATCCGTTCTGATCACCGGTGCCGAGACACCGGAGTTCATTCGGGAAAAGGCCGCCATGGTCCGCGGTTTTGAGGCCATGGATGAAAGTCAACGGCTCGCCCTGATGGACAAAGTTGTCAAATTCGCGGAAGCCGGTCGGGTCGAGTACTACAAGGCGGCTGAACTGCGCGGGTAAATTCGACTTTGCCATCCGCGCTCCAGGTCGCCATGGGTTGAGGATGGCTACCTATCATGTTTTTCCCCCGCAGGCGCGCGCCGGGAATATCCGTGGTTACTTTGTTCGATGAAACCCGACGAAATCGTTTTGGATTACGATACCCCGGTCAATACCGCCGACCAAGCCAAACTGGACGCCATCGACGGGAGGTTGCGCGCCCAATTTGACATGGGTGTCGAACAGGCGGCGGCGGGGTGGATTGACCTTCGCACCGGCTCTCTGGCCATGCTGCGTCCCGACCGAATCGAATATGGCGCCAGCGTGCCCAAAATCGGCATTCTCCTCGCTTGGTTTCATCAGCATCCGGAAGCGGCCGGCGGCGGGATGGATCCGGAAATCCGCCATGCGCTTGGTCAAATGGCCAAAGCTTCCAGCAACGAGGAGGCCGCCCGGTTTTCCCGGGAAATCGGCTTGAATGTCATTCAGGAAGTTTTGCTGAAACACGGGTTTTACGACGCCTCGCGCGGCGGGGGTCTTTGGGTGGGCAAACATTATGGCAGCGATGAGGAAATCGTGAAGGATCCCGTCGGCGGCCTTTCCCATGCCGTGACTCTTCGCCAGGTTCTCCGGTTTTTTCTGTTGCTTGATCAAGGGCGGCTCCTTTCACCTGACGCCAGTTCCGCCATGCGGGAAATGTTTGCCGCGCCGGATATCCCGCACGCGCCGATCAAGTTCGTGGACGCGCTGGCCGACCGCCCGGTCTCCATCATCCGTAAATGGGGTTCCTGGATGAACTGGCTGCACGACGCCGCCGTGGTCACCGGGCCTGGACGGCATTACATTTTGGCCGGTATCACCCGCCACCCCCGGGGCGACGATTACTTGCGGGAGTTCGCGCGGGCGGCGGACGACCACTTGGCCGCGAAGAGGTGACCGCGTTTGCAATTCGTCCGCACCGTCGTTTCATTCACAACATTCCATTTTCGTATGTATCGTCACCTAGTCATTCTATTGCTGTTTGCCGCCTCCGCCTGTGGAGGTGAAACGTCCGCGCCACCAATGTCCATTCACACCTCCTCCGGAAAATTCAACGAACTCACGCCCGAAGAAGCGCGCGTCATTCTCCGCAAAGGGACCGAGCGTCCCTACAGCGGCGACT
>PXDN01000043.1 GCA_003566375.1 Opitutia bacterium | reverse complement strand
CGGGGGCAGGAGAGGAATGAGAAGAGGCAAGGTCCTTCGGTTCTGATGCTGACATACCTTCAGATGGGTTGATACCGGGGTAACAAGCCCGCCGTCAAGAGGTCCCCGCAAAAAACGGCCGCCCCGGCATTTTCACTGGCAGCCACCGGCTGCTAAAAGCGAAACAGCAGAAATACCTCTATCAAATGGATGCCAAGCCGGTCGTATTCGATGTCACTCCTTTCGAGAATATTGGTGCCCACATACCCCCTGCCCTTCACGTCATGGGTGATCAGGTGACGGTAATTGACGCCCAGTGCCGATTGATTGTTGAAATGCCAAGCCGCCCGCACAATCCCCTGAAAGGCAAAAACCGTGTCACGCGTTTCAGCAACCGCGACAAACACGCCATCGGACATTTCCCCAAACTTCACCCGGCTGGCTCCGGCACCCGCGCCGACGGTGAAAACAAATGGTCGGTAATCAAAATCCCAGAGCAGGTTCAGCATGTAGGAAAGGGTTTCCACCTCGCTGTCCACCTGAACCGTTCCCGTTGCGGTGTGTAGCGAATCAATTGAGCCCTCCGCATAGGAAAACTCTCCCTCCAAGCGAACGGGACTGAAGTCGTATCCCATTCTCAATCCCGCGCTGTATCCGTTGTTGATTTCAAAATCCGCATCCCCCGACAAGAAGTTGTCCACAAAAACGTGTCCATCCCGGAAGATGGTGACACCTCCGAACGGTGAAACGTAGAACGTCCCTTCCCTCCCGCTGGAAACCAGTGGGAACAACAACGAGGCGGTCAAAATGAAGGTCCAATATAATTTCATAATCTTTGTTCTCCAAAAAAGTCAGGGTCCCGTCACATCCACCAATCGGTAAAATCTTTTCGCGGCCCGCGAAGGGTGGAAACCGGTGTTCAACCCATCGTCAACCCATTCTATGCGGCGGGAAAAGGCGCTGGGGGGGACGGATGCGGCCCAACGCTCCCAGTCGGACAGATTCCCGCTGTATTGAAGCTCGTAGAGGCGGCCGGCCTCAACCGAAAACGAGAGGCGCACGTCTGCGTTGGCGACATCGCGGCGCAAATCCACGGCCGCCAACTCTCCCGGCGGCGGGGAAGCCGTGGTCAGCTCAATTTCAATGGTCGGCCGGATGGTGACAGGATTGATGGAGGAAGCCCGATAGGTCAGATGGACCACCACCGACCCGTCCGGCAAAACCGGCACGTCGTATTTGACCGCATAGGCATGGGGCCCGGTTTGCAAAATGTTCACTCCCGACGAACTGGTGAGGTCATCGGAAAAGTCATCGGGCGTTCCCCGCTCGTCAATACTGTGACCCGCCGCGTGCAGAGTGATCCCGTCAACGGGTTGGTTCAGCCCGGAAACCAGCACCACGAACGCATCCACCGGCATACTCCCTTCGTTTCTCACCCGGAAAGACTGGCGATAATCACGCCGGAACCCGCTTTGTGTAGCCGTCACGAAAACAGCGGCCGGCGGCTGGGATTGACCGGCGGCCAAGTCGATTATTGGAGCCCCTTCCAATCTCACTTGAAAACCCGTTTCGACAAACAACCCCCCACGGTCAGTCCCCCTCACCGTAATGTCCGAGGCACCGGTTACTCCGCTGGCCAAGTCCAAAACCAACAGTTGCTTGGCCACATCCACGGTCAGGGAATTGAAAAGATAGGGACGGGTGTTTTGGGTAACCGTCCAGATCAAATCACCGCCCGCCACGTCATCGTCAACATCCGCGAAATGGGCGGGGAGAAAAATCCCCCGGGGCAACGCGTTCTCGGGCAAAACCAAGTCCCCGATCGGCCTGGTGATGATTGGAGCGTCATTGACCGGTGTAATTGTGACAGTGACCTCATCGGTGACCGGACTGGTCACAAAACCGTCGTCAATGCTCAGGTCAAAGACCGCGTTCGCTTGTCCCGGATCGATGTAGTCGATCCGGTTTTCAAAAGGAGTGAAGGTGAAGTCCCGAAGGGCGGCGGTGACGGCGGAGGGCGTTCCGGTGACCCGGAGGATTCCAGGCGAGATTTCCGTCATCGCTGGCGCGGTGACAAACCCCAAATTCGTGTCAAACCGGGCCTCGACCCATTGCATCTGCATTCCCCATTCGTCGGGATCGGTAATCAAAACCCCGGCGAAAGGTTTAACGGATTCCTTGTCGGTGATGGCCCGGTCTTCCAAACCGGTCACCACCGGAATGTCGTTCACGCCGATGATTTCCACCCGCAGTTCGGCCGTGTCGCGGTCGCCGTCTTTGGGGACAACCCGCACGGTCACATTCTCTTCCCGCGTTCCTCCCGTGTTGTCCACCACGGTGTAAGTAAAAGTTTCCTCACCACTGAAACTGGCCGGGGGTGAATAATAGAGGAGATTTCCAGGTCCGGAGCCAAGAATATTGACCAATCCCCCCTGGCTCGCCGGGCTGGCCGTGAGGATGGTCAGGTCTTTCCCGAAGCGGTCCAGCAGATCATCATTGGCCAAAACATCCAATGGATTGTCATAACTGTTTTCCAGAACGGCGAAAACGTTGGGCGAGGTGCTCAATTCTCCGACCCGAACCGTGACCGTGGCCGAGGAAGTGGCCCCCAAAGCATCCCGGATGGTGTAGGCGAAGGTTTCGGTGCCCCCAAAACCGTCGGCCGGCGCGTAGAGCAGCGCGGTGTGGTTCTCAATGGAAACCGTTCCACCCTGATTCGGGGTGGCGACCGAAGAAAGGGTCCACTCCCAACCCGCGTCGGGAAGCGGACGGTCATTGGCCAAAACATCCAATAGGTGGGGGCCGGAGTTTTTGCCAACATGGAAGAAATCATCCATGGCCCGGGGCGGCGTGGCGAAGGCATCCACCACTTTGACGGTGATGGCCGCCTCGCGGCGGGCCGAGGTGCCGATGCTGATTTCGTAAGTAAACACCTCTTCGGCGGCGGCCGCCGGCGGCGTGTATTCAATCATTTGCCCGCCGTCCACAATCCTGACCCTCGCCGCGTCGGGCGGAGCGTTGGTGTCGAGCCCGAAGTTAACAATCCTGAGGTTGGCGGCGTCGTTGAGCACCGCTCCGTCATTCCGCATAACCGGCAGTTTAACCGGGCCCGCTCCGGCCACCACCCGAAAATGATCGGCGATGGCGTGGAAATCGACGGTATGGGGAACCACCCTCACCCGCACCGTTTGCGTGGTGTCCGCGCCGCTGGCGTCGCGGGCCGTGTAAACAAAGGCATCCGTTCCCAGAAACGGTGCCGGGGGTGGCGTGTACTCAACCGCGTTTCCAACGATAACGGCCGTTCCACCGGCACTGGTTGGCCCCACCTCCACCAGGGAGGAAGTCACGGGAAAAGAGGGCAAATCCGCGTCATTGGCCAAAACGTCGAGCACCCGGCTGCCGCCGGTCGCCACAAAAAAATCGTTGTCGCTACCGCTCAATTGCCCCGATCGGTCCACCACTTCAAAGGTGACGGTGGCCACGGAAGTGGCCGGTCCGCCGCCGCTAACGGTGTAGGCGAACGTCTCCACCCCGGTGAAGCCGGGGGCGGGCGGCGTGTAGCGAAGCCGGCTGCCGCCGCCGGCGATTTGCAAATCCCCGGCGGCTCCATCGGCCGCATCCACCGCAATGATGGTGAGCGCCCCGCCGGACATGGGCAGGATGGAATCGTTGGCCAGCACATCAACCTCGACATCCACGCCTCCCGCCCCGATTACAAACCGGTTCGGACTGGCGCTGATCCCCCCGTTCAGGGGCGGCAAAACCACTTCAACCGTGACCGTCGCGACATCCTGTCCGCCAACTCCGTCCTCAATCCGATAAGTGAATACCTCGATCCCGTGGAAATCCTCCCCCGGTGTGTAGAGCAGGATTTGCCCGTCCACCAGGGACAGCTCCCCGCCCTGATCCGGTTCGCCGACCTCCGTAATGGAAAACCAAGGACGCCAGGTGCCGCGTTTCCCGGAGGGATCATCGGCAAATGCCACCGGAACGCTGAAATGATCGCGATCGATGGCAGCGATCGGATGCACGCCGTTGTAACCCCCGGCTCCCCCGTAATTCTCGATGAGAACAAGGAGCCCGTCGTTCAATCCATGATTGGCGCTGGCGACCACCAGCCCGGCGGAACCACCGTCGCCGTAATTTTCAACAGGGCTCGCTCCGCTGCCGACGATGGCGTCGTTCAACAAAACCGGAAGGGCCACGTTCTCCCGGTTGGCTTCCAGTCGAAACACGTCGTCCGAAGCGGTGAGGCGGCTGTTGTCGATCACCGTGTAGGTGAACGTCTCAACCGCCGTCTCCCCTTCAACCAGAGCCCGGATGGCGTGAGAATCGGCCACGTAGCGCAAACTTCCGTCCGGGTTGATGTCCAAACCGGCTCCAAGGGGAGTGATCACGCCCCGGCGCGGCAAAATCCAAGGCAGATCCATTGCGTCCACGTCCACCACCCGGGTAAGCAATCCCGATTCCGCATCGACCACCGCGGTCTCCTTTTCAAACAATTGAAGGAAAAAATCGTCCGCCACCGGCGGGTCATTGCGACCCTCAACGGTGATAAACACGGTGGCCTGATCCGTTCCTCCCTGTCCGTCCGTGACCGTGTATTGAAAGGAATCGACCACGCTTTGGTTGCGGGCCATGGCTTGCAGCACGGGCGCCTCCCTCGGGTCGTAGGAAATGATGGCGCCGTCAAAGTCCAGCACCGCTCCCAATTCACTAACCGATGGCAACGGCGTTTGAATGGCCAGCACATCGTTGGCGTCGGGATCGGTGTCATTCGCCAGCACATCCCCGGTGGGAATGGGTAACACCTCGTCTTCATTGGCCACCAGTCCGATGACGTCCGCCGCGGTTGGCACGTTATTCACCCCCGTGACCGTAACCGTGACCTTTGCCACCCCGATGGCGCCATGCCGGTCCATGACCGAATAATGAAAAACATCCTCGGTGGTTTCCCCTTCCGCCAAGGCCCTGAGAGTGGTGGATGGCCGGGGGTCGTAGAGCACGCTGGTCTCCCTTCGGTTGGCGCGGATGTCCAAGACCACCCGGGCTCCTTTTTCGCTGTGGGCAACCAAACCCTCTTCCGGAGTGGAGCGAGGGTGCACGGCCACCAGCAACAGGGTTGACGCGTCGTCATCGCTGTCCACGTCAATGTCGTTACTCAACAGGGCGGTCACCGGCGGAAGCGGCTTTAGAAAGATGGGGTTTCCCGAGGAATCAAAGGTTTGAAAATCCGCTTCCAAATCCCCGAAGTTAAAGGGGACCGGGGCGAGCAGATCTGGATCGGCCATCATCCGCAGGGCGTGGTTTTCGGCCGTGTGGACAAACACGTCACCCGGTTGGGGCGGTTCGTTAACCCCGGTCACCGTCACGGTGAAAAACGCGGTGGCCCGTTTGATGTTTTCCACCCGGGTCGTGTCATCCGCGCCGCGGGGCCAGGGTGCCCCGGTTTCGTCGAAATCGCGTATCGTGTATGCCCATACATCCGTGACCGTCTCTCCCCGAGCCAAACCAATCATGGCCGGGGAGGCGCTGGGGTCATAAACCAGGCTCCGCTGATCGGCGGAAATCGAAAGAGCCACCCCGGACGGATCCACTGTTTCGTTGAGCCCCGGAGGGAGTCCCGACAAGGCGATCGGTCCGGAACCGTCGATGGCGAGAAGCTCCTGATTGACCACGGTGCGGCTGGAGACCGGCATCACCTCCACGATTTTCAAGGTGTCGGTGCGGTCGAACTCGATGTCGTTCAGCAAAACAGGCAAATCGATGGTTTTGTTGGCCGCCACCGCAAACTCGCCCATGTTGGGAACGGCCACGGGCGGCGCGTTCCCTCCGTCCAAGGGAGAACCGTCAACATCCAGCCCGGGAGAGTTCAAATCGCCGCCGGCAATCCCGGTGACCCGCTCCACCACAAGCCGGTGGGGGAGAAAACCGCCCTCGTAGCGTGGATAACGGTTGATCGACTGGCCCCCGGTGTCGATTTGCATGCCCTTGTCGGAAAAAGCGGTCACGTAATTCACCCGCATCAGTTCCCTGCCCCCGGCATCGGCCAGGGAAAGCGTGCCCCGCTCCCCGTCCATGGGGAAAGGTGGCGTCCAGGAAAACCCGGATCCCGGGGAAACCTCCAAGTCGCCAAAAGTGTGGGCCTCGTTGCCATCCACGTAAAAAACCAACCCCTGAAGATTGAGCGGTTCCGAATCCCTGGGGTTGTAAAACTCCACAAACGGGGATTCCCCCGACGGGGGATCGGCGTGAATTTCATTAAGGTTCAAACGCCGGAATTGACCGGCTTCAAAAGCTCCGATGTCGGGATTCGCTCCGCGCCAAACACCCCGCTGGTCCGTCCCGGGCGCATCCAACGGTGAAACCGCGGCATTGATGGCGGGACTGGATGGCGCGAGGCCAATGGTCGGGGTCGCACCGCCGTTGCGGGCAAGTGGCAGAAGCTGTGGATCGGTTGCCCGCTGGTCGGAGGAGTGGTTCAACAAGGTGACGTTCTGGGGTTGGCCGCCCTGGGTGTAGGTCGTCACCGTTCCGTCGGTGGCGATGTTGCCGCCGGCGGATTGAAACCGACCGCCCCCGAGCACGTCGAGAACCCGTCCCTGCTGATCGGAAAAAATGTTGTTTTTCACGTGGATTTTCAGCCCCGCCGTAACCGCGAGGACCGCACTCCCTCCATCGGCCGCGTCGAGGTTGTCCGCGAAGGTGCAATGTTCAATGTGAAGATCGAAAAAACGGGAGAGGTTGAGGTTTTCCGCGTAGATGGCGCCTCCGCCGTAACCGCCCGCGCTTTCCTGCGTGTTCCAGGCAAACGTGCTGTTCCGGATCACCGAATTTCCGGTGCTGTAGATGGAGATTGCGCCTCCGCCCTGGGCTGTCGATCCAACCACCGCGTTGTTGATGAAAAGGCATTGTTCGATGTAAAGCTCTCCTCCCATCACATCAATGGCGCCGCCGAACTGCCCGGCCTCGTTTCGCGAAAAGACGCAATCACGGGCCACCACGGTGGTCCCCTCTCCGGCCGCGATGGCTCCGCCGTAGGAAGAAGCCGCCCCGTTCTTTAAGGTCAACTGTTCGACTGCGAAACGGGCCCCGTTGACCACCGAGAACAAACCGGTGTCGCCGACGCCGTCACCGTTGCCGTCCCCGCTGATCGTGAGTTGTTCAACGCCGGAACCGACGATGGTAAGGTTTTTTTGGATCACCAGTTCGCTTTGCAAGCGAATGGTCACGGGGAAGTCGTCATCGTGGAAATCAAAAACGATGATGTCATTATTTTCGGCGAACCCGATGGCTTCGCGCAGGGAACCGGCAATGACCGGATCATCCGGATGGTTGTCCAAGGGAACGGTGACCATGTGGGCCGCGCTGCGGTCGCGGATCGTGATGGTGAAAACCAAACTGGTCAAATTCCCAGCCGAGTCGGTCGCCCTCAGGGTGAATTGGGTCCTCCCCGGCTCGTTGGCGGGAAAAGCAAAGTCGGGGTTAAGGGTATAAAGCAGGGCTTGCAGCGCCGTGGTGACGGCGTCGGGGGTTCCTTCCATCACGTAAGTGAGTCCTCCATCGGAAGAGGTGAATCCGTCACCGCTCAAGGTTCCTTTATCCGCGTTGTCCAGCGTGATCGTGAACGTCAACACCTCCGGCCCGGCGGGTCCCGGCTCATCGGTGACGGATATTCCTTGGAAAGGGGTCGCTGAAAGGATGCCGGCGGCATCGGCGGTGCCGGCCACCGCGAACGGTTGTTGGCTCGGAGGTGGAACGCCCTGAATGACGGGCGCCCCCTCCACCGACAGGACCACCACGGTGACGCCGCTGTTCCGCGCGGTGCCTCCCCGCCCGTCATCGGCGAAAACGGTGAAGGTAATGGTTTCCCGCTGCCCCTCCTGATTCAGGTTCGGGGTGGGAGTGAAAACCAAACCCTGCAAAACAGCCGTCACCTCGGCGGGGGTTCCGCTGAAAACATGGGGGTTGGGCAGATTACCCCCCTGACTCGACAAAACCCCTCCGCCCGGACGCGCCAAGCCGGTGTTAGGATCCTGGCCGGTGAAACCAACGCTCACGGTCAGATTTTGTTGCCCGCCCTCGTCCACATCGAAGATGGAAGTCGTGGTGAACGGGCTTACCGATTGATTGTCGTTGATGCGGTGTTCCGGGTTGTCGCTGCTGATGGTGGGAGGATCATTGACCGGAATCACGGTGAGCGGCAGGGTGGTTTCATTCAATATCACTCCCTGCGCGGATTCTCTCACCTGAATGGTAATCACCACCGTCTCGGATGGGCCGACGATCCGGTTGGGTATTGGACGGAAACGAATGTTGCGAATCGCATCGGTGGCGGCAACCGAGCTTCCGGTCATCCGATAAACGGTTCGCTCTCCACCGGTCTCGGCGGTGAACGGCCCCAGAATGTCAAAGAATCCCTTCTCATCGCTGTCCAAGGTGATTTCAACGACCCGGTTTCCACTGCCAAAGCTGTTGAAAGTGGCCGAGGCGAAAGGCTGAATGGACCCCGTGTCCGCCAATTGCTGGCCTTGAACCAGGCCGGTCAGGGCTGGTTCCGGCTGGGAAACCAGCACGGTGATGACCACCGGGGGATCGGAGATGCCACCATGGCTGTCTTCCACCGTTAAAGTAATCGAAAAAGTGCCGTCTGCGTTTGGAGCCAGGTAGGTGGCGTTTTGAATGGCTTGCCCCACCTCATCCCGTTTTCCCGTGAACTCGTAGGTGTCGCCTCCCGTGGCCAGGAAACTTGCCGAAACAATAATTCCGGGTTCAATGCCGCCGCCCAGAACGATTTTGGCGGTGAAATCGTCCCCGGCACCTTCACCCGTTCCGGCTTCCTCCACGTCCACGTCCTCAAAAAAAACCTGGGAAAACACCAACAGGCTGGAACCCGCCGTGGTGGTGAAGCTGGACGGGCCGGGATTGAACAACTCGGGAGGATCATTGATCGAGGTGACGTTGACGGTCACCGATCCGCTGTCGAAAAGCCCCCCGGAATCCTCCACCGTCACGGTCAATACCGTGTCCTCGTCCAGGCCGGGAACCAGCCGGTTTTCGACGGGAACGAAAACCAACCCCCGCAAAGCGGTCGTCGCATCGGCCGGACTTCCGGAAAAGGTGTAAATCCCACCGCTTCCGGGAACGAAGGGACCGAGGTTCGACAAAGCCCCTTTATCACTGTCATCGATGGCGACGGTTACGGACAACACTTCGTTGTTGTCGGGATCACTGACCTCCACGGACGGAAACGGTGAGGTGGATTCGTTATCCCCGATCAAAATGGGAGCCGGGGGAAGGTTGCCGATAACGGGCGGATAGTTAACCCCGGAAACACGAAGCGTGACCGTGGCCGTGTCGTCGGGACCACCCGATCCGGAAAGGGTGTAGGTAAAAGTATCGTCAGCGGTTTCTCCCGCCGCCAGCGCGACCAAACCGGGCACGTTGCGGGGATCATAGGTGATTTGTTCCAAGTCGTCGTCCCAGGAAACCACTGCTCCCAGCGAACTGGTGGCGTCCGCGCCCGTGATGGCCAAATCCTCTCCCGTGTCGTTTGCGGTGAGAGTCGCTTCCATGATGATCATGGTTTCGTTCTGGGGAACGGGGGTGCTTCTCAGATCGTCGTCCACCGCATTGGGAGCGGTGGCGTGGCAGATCACCGAGGTTGACCCTAACAAGATAACGGGAAAGCCGGTTCGCAATCGGTGAATCAACGTTGAAATAAAGGTCATGGTCGCTTGTCTGGAAAGGAGATTGGGTATCGTCAGGGCATGGAGGAAAAGGTTTCCCTGGAGCGGGGTCTTTCGGATGCGGGTAAAAACCTCAATTGGTCCAACACGTCGGGATACACGGTCGTGGCCACACTTTCCTCCCAACCTGTCGTGATTTCGGCGGAGGCGACGGCCCGTTTTTCCCGCAACAGGGAGGATTTGACCGCCGCTTTCAAATGATCATCCAAGGGGCGGACTACGGCCTCCCGCCCATCCATTTTCTTGAGCAAGTAGAACCCATTACCCGTTTCAATCACCCCGCTGACAGCCCCCGTTTCGGCCAAGGCAAAGGCTTCCGCAACAACTTCGTCCGGCCACCGGTATTGAGTGTCTCCGCCGCGCATCCAGCCTACGTCGCCTCCCTTGAAGCGACTGGTGGCCTCCTCGGAATGGGTCATGGCGAGAGCACCGAATCCGGAGGTCTTCTCCGGCAACTCCCGCGCCAGTTGGCGTGCTTCCTCCATTTTCATACGGACGGATTCGCGGGCGCCCTCGCCATCCCGTTTCGAACTGCCAAGGAACAGCAACGCCAGTCTCACCTGGGCGGGACGCGTGTGTTGTTCGATATCGGTTTCATAGCGTTGGCGCACCTCATCAGCGGT
>PXDN01000173.1 GCA_003566375.1 Opitutia bacterium | reverse complement strand
GGAGGCCGCGCAGGCGCTTCCGTTTGTCGATCTCGATCCGCCGACCATCCGCATGAACTTTTGCGTCAACGACGGCCCCCTGGCCGGGCGCGAGGGAAAGTTCGTCACCTCACGTCAGTTGCGCGACCGCCTCTACCGGGGGGGCAAAACCAATATTTCCATCAAAGTCGAAGACACCGAGGTTGGGGGCGTCTTTTCCGTCAGTGCCCGCGGGGCGATGCAAATCGCGGTTCTGGTTGAACAAATGCGGCGCGAGGGCTACGAGGTGCTGGTTTCCCGCCCCACCGTAATCAACAAAATTGAAAACGGCGTGACCCTCGAACCGTTCGAAACCCTCTGGGTGGAAGTGGACGGGGAACTGCTCGGCACCGTTATGCAAAACCTCTCCAACCGCCGCGGCCAAATCCGCAACATGACCCACCACAACCTCGGCGTAACCCTGGAGTGCCACATCCCGACCCGCGGCTTGATCGGGTTCGAAACCGACCTGATGAACCTCTCCAGCGGCCGGGGAGTGCACTCGCACCTGTTTCACGGATACGAGCCGTGGTGCGGGGAAATCCAGACCCGCCAAACCGGCACCCTTGTCTCGACCGACACCGGGGAAGCCACCGCCTTTGCCCTCGATAATCTCGAAAGCCGCGGCCGCCTGTTCATCGGAGCCGGGGAAATGGTTTACGAAGGCATGATTGTCGGCGAGAACCCGCGCAGCGAGGACCTGCCGGTCAACCCCGCCAAGGCCAAACAGCTCAGCAACGTGCGCAGCCAAGGCGAGGGCAAGGGCATCCAGCTCGCCCCGCCGGTCCGCTTCTCCCTGGAACGGGCGATTGAATACATCGCCCCGGACGAATACGTGGAAGCGACCCCCAAAAGCCTGCGCATGCGGAAGAAGATTCTCGACAGCCACGACCGCCGCAAGGTGTCCAAAGCCACCAAGTCGGCCTGAAGGGGCGGAACGTCCGCTTTACCCGCGCTGCCCCGCTCCGCCTTGGGGAAGGAAGGCGCGGGAATGGAGAATGACGGGAGCGGCCATCGCGCGGCGCAGGTGGGCGCGGGCGGCGGAGACCGCCGCTTCCAACGCTATCCCTTTGGCCAAACCGGCCGCCACCGCCGCCGCCAGGGTGCAGCCGGTGCCGTGCGTATCCACCCCGTGAATGCGCGGGTCCCGGAAGAGGCGGACGGAACCGTCGGCCAGGGCGAGCGCGTCCACCAGTTCGTCGCCGGGCAAATGCCCGCCCTTGAGCAAAAAAGCGGTCCCGAAGCGGGAGGCCAGGGCGCGGGCGGCATCGGCCATCCCGTCCGCGGAGGAAGGGGAGCCGCCGGCCAGAACGTTGGCTTCGTCAAGATTGGGCGTGACCAGGGTGGCGGAGGGAATGAGCCTTTCCCGAACCGCCTCCACCGCGTCCGGCTCCAATAAAACCGCGCCGCTGGTGGCCACCATGACCGGATCAACCACCGCCGGCGCCCCGCCGCGCGTTTCGAGCCAATCCGCCACCGCACAGATGATTTCGGCGGAAAAAAGCATGCCGGTTTTGACCGCGTTTGGCTCAAAAAACACCTCCACCCGGCGGATTTGCTCCATTAGAAATTCCACCGGGACCGGATGGACGGCGGTGACTTCGTCCGGGTTTTGGGCGGTGAGGCAGGAGATGGCGGTGGTGCCGAAAACACCGAGCGCGGAAAACGTCAGCAGGTCGGCCTGAATGCCGGCGCCTCCCCCGCTGTCGGAACCGGCGATGGTCAGGGCGGTGGGAACCGGGTTCACGGGAGGGCCTCCGCCGCGGGTTGGTTGAGCGCCCATGCCCGCGCCAGGCCGCGCAGGGTGATGGCGGGTTCGTGCCGGGGATTCCAAGGATGCAAATAATCCCCGAGAAACCGCGCGGTGCCGCCGGTGCTGATCACATGCGGACGGGGCTCGCCGCGGCGGGCGAGTTCCCCCGCCACCGCTTCGAGCAGGGCGCGGACCATGCCGCCAAAGCCGATGGAGCAGCCGATCTTCATGGCGTCGCGGGTGGAGTGCCCGATGGCGCCCGCGACATCCAAGTCATCCCCGAGCGACGGCAGCAGGGCGGTCTGTTCATGAAGATACTGCGTCATGATGCGCAACCCGGGCGCGATGATGCCGCCTTCATACCCGCCGGAGGCGGTCACAATATCGAAGGTAACGGCGGTGCCGAGGTCGATGACAACACAGGGCAGCGGGTGACGGGCGGTGGCGGCAACCGCGTTGGCCAACCGGTCCTGCCCGATTTCCTCCGGCGCCGGGTAGGAGATGGGCATGCCGAGCCGCGAGCGGCAGGTGAGTTGAAACAGCGGTGTCTCCGGCGCAACGGTGTGGAAAAACGCGCGCAGCCGTTCCGAGGCGGCGGGCACCACCGAGCAAAAGGAAAACGCCCGCTCCTCCGGCGGAGTGTTGTTGCGGTGGGCGGCAAGGGCGCGCCCGAGCGCCTGCTCCGGATCGTCGAGCCGCGCGGTTGGCGTTTCCGCCATGTCCACCGCCTCCCCCGCCCCGCCCACGATTCCGAAATGGGCGTGCGTATTTCCAATATCGATACAAAATACATTCATGGCGTCGCTTCTTTTTCCAACGTGACATCCCCCGCCCGCAACCGCAAGAGCCGCCCGCCGGGGGCGCGCAGGAGCAGGCTTCCGTCTTCATCGATCCCCTCCGCCCGCCCGCGGAGGGTTTCCCCGCCTTGAAGGACGCCCACCTCCCGGCCGTTCAGCAAGTCAAACGATTCCCACAGGGAGCGGAAGGCCGGTGGAGGCGGATCGGCGAAAAATTCCTCGCACGCTTCCAACATCCGCCGAATGAGCGCGGCGGCCAGCGGGTTAAGGGCATGGCTGCGCCCGGCCGCCTGGCGCAGGGAGGCGGCGGTTTCGCGAATCTCGGGCGGCCAGGCGCGCGGATCGCCGTTGACGTTCAAACCCAGCCCGAAAACCAATTCGCGCATCTGGTCGCTGTCCATGCGGGCCTCGGTGAGAATGCCGCCGAGTTTCCGCCTCTCGAACATCAGATCGTTGGGCCATTTGACGAAGATGGGCACCCCGGTGGTTTCCCGCAGAAAGCCGGCCAACACCACGCCGGTCCAAAGAGTGAACGTGCCCATGCGGGCGGGCGGCAGCGCGGGACGGAAAGCGAGGGAGAGACAAAGGTTGCCCCCTTCGCCGCTGAACCAGGAACGCCCCCGGCGGCCGCGGCCGCCGGTTTGGCGCCTGGCGGCCACCGCGAAGGGCGCCGGTTCGCCGCGCGCGAGCAGGCGCTCGGCCTCGCTGTTGGTGCTGTCGATCTCTTCGTGAACGTACAGCACGGCATCCGGAAGGGAGGCCCGCAAGTAGGTTTCCGACAAATCCGCGGGCAGGCCGGTCAACCGGTAACCGGCCTTGGGCCGGCCCTCGAGGGCGAACCCGGCTTTGCGCAGGCGGTCGATCCATCCCCACACCGCAACCCGGCTGACACCGAGGGTTTCAGCCAGGCGGTTCCCGGAAACGGGGGCATCTCCCGCCGCCAGCAGCTCCCGCAAAATGCTCACTTCGGCCTCTTTATCCATCAGAGAAATTCCAACGCGGCCAACAGCAGGGTCAAGCCGCAGAGGCAGGCGGTTTCCGAGCGCAACACCGGCTCCCCCAGCTTCAACAAGGGAACCCCGCGCTCCCGGAACAGATCGCGTTCCCGGGCGCTCCACCCGCGCTCCGATCCGACGGCCAAAAAAACGGGGGGGCGGGCGGGCCGAAAACGGCTCAGCGGACCGGCGGCCTCGTAGTTGTCGAGGGCGGCCCCGGTGTGGACGGGCAACAACAAGTCGAGCGCTTCGGCCAACCCGGCATGCAGGACCACCTCGGGCAGGAGGGTGGAAAACCGTTGTTCCGTGCCGGCGATGAGATGGCGGCGCACCTCCCCGTTGGACCAAAGGGAACTTTCGGCATAGGACGGCTCTCCCCTGTCCGTCGCCATGAAATGAATACCATGTGTTCCGAACGAAGCCGCCTCGCGGAGGATGCGGCGGGCGGTTTGCGGGCGCGGCAGGCCGGCCAGCAGGGTCACGGGAAGCAGCGGTTCCGGCGGCGGGCCGGGCTCGAAGGCGAGATGAACACCCTCCCCGTCCTCGTGGAGAATCCGTCCCTTGCCCCGCGGCCCGTCGATCACCCCGGCGTCAAAGGGTTCGCCCGCTTCCCGCCTCAGGGTCCGCCGCAAATGGAGAACCCTCGGATCGTCCGGCGGGATCGGTCGCCCGGTCTCCCCCGGCTCGAAAAGAATCAGGTTCATGGCGGCGGAATCAGCGGGAAATGTCGTTTTGCCGCAAAACCCGGAACTGGTGGGCGGCGAGCGATTGGGAGGCGGTTTCCACGTCTTCCAGGCTGATGACCAGCGCGGACTTTTCCCGCGGGCGGGAAATAAAGGAATAGAGGTAGTGGATGTTGACCTCGGCGATCAGCAGGGCGTAAAGGATGCCTTTGAGGCGGGCCTCGGTGTCGATCTCCACCACCAGCACCACGCACTCGGTGAAGGCAAACCCGTGGCGGCGAAGGATGGACCGGGTTAGGTCCGGGTCGTCCACCACGATGCGTATCAGGGCGCTGTCGGTGGTGTCGAGAATCGTGATGGCCATAACGTGGACGTCGTGGCCGTTGAGAAGGCGGATCAGGTCGGAGAGGCGGCCGAGCCGGTTTTCCACGAAGACGGAAAACTGGATCACCGGGTCTCCCCGGTCGCCTTCCGTTGTTTGCGCGGACGGCGGAGAGTCGATGCTGGCTGGCGTCGTCACGGATTTCCGGGCGGGAGGCGGTGGGCGGCCGCGGCGGGGCGCCGGTTATTTTTTACCGGTGACCTCCTTGGCCACGTTTTCGGGATCATAAATGTATCCGATGCCGTGGATGGTGTGGAAGGGGGACAAATCGCACCCGTTTTGGGTGAAGGAATCGCGGATTTTGACAATGTATTGGTCAAGGGACCGGCTGCGCACGTCGGCATGAATGCCCCAAACCTCGTGGATGAGGCTCTTGCGAGTGAGGACCGCGCCTTGGTTCTGCACCAGGTAGGAAATGATGCCGAGATCCTTGCGCCCGAGTTTGGTCGTTTTCTGGTTGGGAAAGGTCACTTCCAGGCGCTGCGGATTGATGGTGGCGCCGCAGAACTGGAACGGACCCTCGGACACGCGGACGTTCTTGGTGATCTTCAAGTCGTCGCGTACTTCCGCCCGGCGCAGGACCGCCTGAATGCGCGCGACCAGTTCACCGTAGCTGAACGGCTTGGTGATGTAATCGTCTCCTCCGCTGGAAAGACCGCGGACGATGTCCACCTCGGAATTGCTGCCGGTCAGAAAAATGGTGGGAACCCCGACGCCCTGCTGTTTCAAATCCTCCAACAGGGAAAAGCCGTCGCGGTCGGGCAAACCGAGATCGAGCAGCAGCAGGTTGGCGAAATTCTTTTTGAGGAATTTAAAGGCGTGGGCGGCGCTGTGGCAGACCAGCGTGTGCATGTCGGAGGCTTCCAGCCGATCGGCAACCAGTCCGGCCAGTTCCTTGTCGTCCTCAACAATAACAATCAACGGTTTGGGGGCGCTCATGTCAGTTTTTCCAAATCCGCCGCGATTTCGGCGGGATGTTCTTCCGGTTTTACCTTCGGATAGACCTTGGCGATTTTGCCACCGGAGTCCACCAGAAAGGTTATGCGGTGAACTCCCTCGTATTCGCGGCCCATGAACTTCTTTGGCCCCCAGACCCCGTAGGCTTTGGCGATCCGGTTGCCGGTGTCGGCCGCGAGACCGAAGGGAAGGTTGTGTTTTTGACGGAATTTGTCATGCGAGGCGTCGTTGTCGGGGCTCACGCCGATGATTTCGACTTTTCGGTCGGAGAAAACCTCCGCGGCGTCGCGAAAAGCACAGGCTTCCCGCGTGCAGCCGGGCGTGTCGTCTTTCGGGTAAAAATAAACCACGTGGGGGTTGCCCGCGAGGTCGGCGGTATTGCGTTCACGGCCGGCGGCGTCGCGAAATGTGAAGGTTGGAGCGGTCTCTCCGATGGCTATGGGTTGCGGTTCTGACATGGTGCTGATAACCGCCAATTGTGCGGTCGGGTGGCGGGTTGTCAAAAAAAATGGCTTGTCTGGCCAAATCCCCGCCTGTCTGCTGGCGGGGTGAAGGAATCGAATCCATTATTGATGCTCGGTCTTCCCAAGGGAAGCCTGGAGGAAGCCACCTTGAAACTCTTTGCCAAAGCCGGCTTCCGGATCAGCAAGAGTTCCCGTTCTTACCGGCCGTCGATTGACGACCCGGAGTTGGACGGACGTTTCGTGCGCGCCCAGGAAGTCAGCCGTTACGTGGAGCACGGCTATTTTGACTGCGGCCTGACCGGCCACGACTGGGTGGTCGAAAACGGGTCGGACGTGATCGAGGTCTGCGATCTCATTTACAGCCGCGCCTCCGCCGTGGTCTCCCGCTGGGTGCTGGCGGTTCCGGAAGCCTCCGGCATCCATTCGGTACAAGACCTGGCCGGGAAGCGAATCGCCACCGAGGTGGTCAACATCACCCGCAAGTTTCTCGAAAAACACGGCGTGGCGGCCGAGGTGGAATTTTCCTGGGGCGCCACCGAGGTGAAAGTTCCGGACTTGGTGGACGCCATCGTCGATCTCACCGAGACCGGCAGCTCCCTGCGCGCCAACAAACTCCGCGTGATCGACACCCTCCTGCTCACCAACACCAAACTGATTGCCAACAAGGAGTCGTGGGAGAATCCGGAGAAACGCCGGAAGATCGAGCACATCGCCCTCCTCTTGAAGGCCGCTCTCGAGGCCGACAGCAAGGTGGGCCTGAAATTGAATGCCCCCTCCGCCCAGGTGCAGAAGATTTTGGAAAAACTGCCGGCCCTCCGCAATCCCACCCTTTCGCCCCTGAGCAATCCCGACTGGACCGCCGTCGAGACCATCATCGACGAGCGCGTGGTGCGCGAAATCATCCCCCAGCTCAAGGAACTCGGCGCCGAGGGAATCATTGAGTATCCGTTGAACAAAGTCGTTTATTAAACAAGGTCGGTCCCATGAAAGTAAAAATCGGACTGATCCAGGGACGGAGCACCTGGGACAAGGAGGACAACCTGCGGCGCACGGAAACGGCGGTGCGGGAAGCCGCCCAACGGGGTGCCAACATCGTTTGCCTGCAGGAGTTGTTCCTCACGCCCTACTTTTGCCAAAGGGAGGACGCGTCGCTCTTTCAACACGCCGAACCGGTCCCCGGCCCCACCACGGAACGGATGGCCAAGCTGGCGGGGGAATGCGGGGTGGTGCTGATCGTCTCCCTCTTTGAAAAACGGGCGCCCGGCATTTACCACAACACGGCGGCGGTGATTGACGCCGACGGTTCCTACCTGGGCAAATACCGGAAAACGCATATCCCGGACGACCCGTTGTATTATGAAAAATATTACTTCACTCCCGGCGATCTCGGCTACCGGGCGTGGGACACGCGGTTTGGCAAAATCGGGGTGCTCGTTTGCTGGGACCAGTGGTATCCCGAGGCCGCCCGCCTGACCGCCCTGCACGGCGCCCAAATCCTGTTTTACCCGACCGCCATCGGCTGGATGCCGCCCGAAAAGGCCGAGTATGGCGTCGCCCAGCACACCGCTTGGGAAACCGTTCAGCGCGGCCACGCCGTCGCCAACGGTTGTTACGTCGCGGCGGTCAACCGCACCGGCACGGAGGAAAACCTGGAATTCTGGGGCCAGTCCTTCATCGCCGATCCCTACGGGCAAATCCTGCAACGCGGCTCCACCGACCAAGAGGAAATCCTCCTTCAGGAATGCGACCTTGGACTGATCGATGAAGTCCGCTGCAACTGGCCGTTTTTCCGCGACCGCCGCATCGAAACCTACGGCCCGTTGCAAAAACGGTTTCTCGACGACGCCTGATGGACGGCGAACCGGCGCATCCCGGCCCGTCCACCTTTCCTTTTTAATTCGAAACCACCGTGGAAGAATCGAACACACCCGCGCAACTCGGCTTTCGCATGCCGGCCGAATGGGAACCGCAGGAAGCCGTCTGGCTCTCCTGGCCGGTCAACCCCGACACCTGGCCGGGCAAGTTCGAACGCATCCCGCCCAAATTCGCCGAAATCGCCGCCGCCATCAGCCGTTTTGAAACGGTCCGGATCAACCTGGTGGCCGCCGGGCAGGCGGAGGCCCGGCGCCTGATCGAATCCGCCGGGGCCGACATGGCGCGGGTGGAGTTTTTCGATTTCAAAATCAACGATTCCTGGTGCCGCGACCACGGGCCGATTTTCATTAAAAACGACGCCACCGGCGAAATCGCCGCCACCGACTGGCAATACAACGCCTGGGGCGGCAAGTATCCACCGTTTGACGACGACAACCGCATTCCCGCCCAAGTGGCCGACGCCCTCGGCCTGCGCCGCTTCGCCATCCCCATGGTGTTGGAAGGCGGCTCGATCGAAGTGGACGGCACCGGGCAACTCCTCACCACCGAGGCCTGCCTCCTCCACCCCAACCGCAATCCGGGCCTCAACCGCGGGCAGATCGAACAAACCCTGCGGGATTACCTCGGGATCAACCGCATCCTCTGGCTCGGGGACGGCATCGCCGGCGACGACACCGACGGCCACATCGACGACCTGACCCGCTTCACCAGCCCCGGCGCCATGGTCACGGTGTATGAAGATAACCGTGACGACGAAAACCACGCCGTGCTATTGGAAAACCGGGAACGCCTGCAAACCCTTCGCACCCCCGCGGGCAAACCGTTTGAGCTGCGACACCTGCCCATGCCGGACCCGGTCTGGGACGGCGACCAGCGGTTGCCCGCCAGCTACGCCAATTACCTGCTGGTGAACGGGGCGGTGCTCCTGCCGGTTTTCAGCCAGCCGGAAAAGGACGCCGAAGCGGCCCGCGTGCTGGGGGAGTGTTTCCCGGACCGGGAGATCGTGCCCATCGAATGCGCCGATCTCGTGCTCGGCCTCGGCACCCTGCACTGCATCTCCCAACAGCAACCGGCCTGAAGCCAGGAGCCGGGGCCCGTCACATCCGGCCCGGCATGGCGCCGCCCGCCCCGCCCATGCGGGATTGCAGGGAGCGCATCATTTTCCGGCCTTTGCCTCCCTTCATCGATTTCATCATTTTCCGCATCTGCGTGAATTGCTTGAGCAAGGTGTTGACGTCGCTGACGCGGGTGCCGGAGCCGTTGGCAATGCGGAGGCGGCGGCTGCCGTTGAGAACCTGGGGATTGCGGCGCTCGGTCTTGGTCATGGAAAGAATGATCGCCTCGGTGCGGGCGAATTGCTTTTCCTCGCTCTCCCCGATTTTCACCCCGCTCATGCCCGGCATCATGCCGAGAATCGACTCCATCGAGCCGAGCTTTTTGATCTGTTGCAACTGTTGCAGAAAATCCTCCAGGTTGAAATCGGCCCGGCGCATTTTCTCCGCCATGAGTTTGGCTTCATCCTCGTCGATGCTCTCCTGGGCGCGCTCGACCAGGGAAACCACATCGCCCATGCCGAGAATGCGGGAGGCCATGCGGTCGGGGTAAAACACCTCGAAATCGGACGGTTTTTCCCCCGTGCCGGCGAATTTGATCGGGCAACCGGTAACCGCCTTCATGGAGAGCGCCGCCCCGCCGCGGGCGTCACCGTCGAGCTTTGTCATGATGATGCCGGTAAGGTTGACCGCCTCATGGAAATGGCGGGCCACATTGACCGCCTCCTGGCCGAGGGCGGAGTCGGCCACCAACAGGACCTCGTCGGGTTGCACGCGCTCGCGCAGCCGCTTGATTTCCTCAATCAAATCCACGTCGATTTGCAGGCGCCCGGCGGTGTCGAAAATGATGGCGTCGGCCTGGGCTTCCCGGGCGGCGTCGAGCGCCTTGGCGGCAATGCCGGGGACATCCTTGCTCTGCCGGTCGGCGAAGAAGAGCAGGGATTCATTTTGGGCGAGATTTTCAAGCTGGTCCACCGCGGCCGGCCGGTACACGTCGCAGGCCACCACCATGGGATTCGCGCCCCGCTTGGTCCGGAGATGGCGGGCAAGCTTGGCGGCGGAGGTGGTTTTTCCCGAACCGTGCAAGCCGACCAGCATGATGCGGAGGGGGCGCTTGGCGGCCAATTCGGTGGAGCCTTCGCCAAGAAGTTTAACCAGTTCCGCATGGATGATTTTCACCACCTGCTGGCCCGGCGCGACGGTGTCGGTTACCTCGCTGCCAAGGGTTTCGGCTTTCACCCGTTCGATGAACTCGCGGGCCACCTTGAAATGAACGTCGGCGGAGAGCAGGGCGTTGCGCACCTCCTTGAGCGCGTCGGCCATGTTCTCCTCGTTCAGGCGGCCGACTCCGCGCAGGTCGCGGAGGGCGTCGCCCAGTTTCTCGGTCAACTTTTCAAACATGG